>CALBSY010000171.1 GCA_937967725.1 uncultured Alphaproteobacteria bacterium
CATGGCGTTGCGGTGCGGGAAGCGGCCGAAGCGGGCGATGATGTCGCGATGCAGCTTGGCGTACTTGGTGTACTCCGAATTGCCCATCGCTTCAGTGAGTGTGACGCAGCGCTCTTGCAGCGCCAGATCCTCAGCGTGCTCGAACGGCAGATAGAAGAACATGCGCAGGTCGGAATCTGTGGCGGTATCGAGCCGCTTCTCGATCGCCCGCGCCGCCACGCCTTGCGCCAGGCCATCGGTTGCGAATGCATGCGGTGAATTACGAAACATATTGCGCGGAAACTGATCCAGCAGCAGCACCAGCGCCAGCGCGCCCTCGGCTTCATTCTCCCAGTGCCCAAGTTCGCGCCGCGCGGCGGCGTGATGATCGTCCGCGAAGCCGCGGCAACGCCCGTCGAACGTCTCGTTCTTGGCGAACCACGCCTTCGGTCCTGCGTCGCGCCAAAAGCGCACGATCTCTCCCGCACTCGCCATGATGGCCTCCTCTTTGCCTAAGTGCGGCGACGGCGCTAGAGACGCAAGCGGAACAAAGGAAAACCACAATGCGCGTGCTTTACGAACGCGACGCCAGGCCGGCGCTGATTAAAGCCAAACGCGTGGCCGTGATCGGCTATGGGGCGCAGGGCCATGCGCATGCGCTCAATTTGCGCGACGCCGGCGTCGATGTCGTTGTCGCGTTGCACGCCGCCGCGCGACGCATGGCCGAGGCCGAACGCGACGGCTTCGTCCCGATAACGGTCGCCGAAGCGGCGGCGAGCTGCGATGTGTTGGTCATGTGCGCGCCGGACGAAGTCATGCCCGATCTCTACGCCGCTGAGATCGCGCCGCATCTCCGGGCTGGGCAGACGCTCATGTTCGTGCACGGTTTTGCCTATCACTACGGCTTCATCGTCCCGCCTGCGGATATCGACGTCGTCATGGTCGCGCCGAAGGGGCCGGGCGCTGCGTTGCGCGCGGCGTTCACCAAGGGAGGCGGCCTGCCGTGCATCGTCGCGATCGCCCAGGACAATAGCGGCGCCGAGGCACTGGCGTATTCTTACGCCGCCGCTATCGGCTGTGGCCGTGCCGGCATGATCCCGTCCACTTTCAAGATCGAAACCGAAGGCGATCTCTACGGCGAACAGGTCGTACTCGTCGGCGGGCTCACGCATCTCATCCGCGCCGCGTGGGAGGTGCAAGTCGAAAGCGGCACGCCGCCAGAGCTCGCCTATTTCGATTGCCTGCACGAAGTGAAGCTGCTCTCGGATTTGATCCACGAGCGCGGCATCGCCGGCATGCACCTGGCCATCTCCAACACCGCCGAGTGGGGCGAGTATGTCACTGGCCCGCGCATCATTGACGAACGCGTCAAAGACGCCTTGCGCGCCGTGATGGCAGACGTTCAATCGGGCGCCTTCGCCAAGCGCTGGATGGAAGAACACCGCGCCGGCGCGCCGAACCTCAAGCGCATGCGCGAAGCAGCAGCGGCGCATCCGATCGAAGCGGCTGGTCAATCGGTGCGGGCATTGCTGGAAAACAAGACGGAGAAAGGTTGACATTCGCCACGCCCAGCAAATGTTCGGGTCATGTCGACGTTGTCATTGCTTGCTTTTGATCCGGAGTCTGTGAGCTTGGGCTGCGGAGTTCAATCGAACTACCTGGCCGTTGGCGCAATTGTGCCGCTGGTGCGTACGGGCGTTGGTGCTGTCGTTGCGCAAGGTGTTGGCGATCCAAACATCGCCCGACGTGTGCTCGATGGGCTGTCTAGGGGTAGATCGCCAGGGGACGCCTTGGAGGCCGCCTTGCACGGCGATCCCCTGAAGCACCAGCGCCAGCTGGCGGTTCTTAATTCTACAGGTCAATCCGCCGCGTTTACGGGCGATGAGTGCCGACCCGAAGCCAAGGCCATTGGAGGCGATGGCGTTGTGGCGATCGGCAATCTTGCGGTTGAGGGCGCGATCGCAGCGAGCTTAGGTGGTTTCGTAAGTGCGCCTGATGGCGCATTAGCGCGTCGCCTGTTAGCCGGAATGTTGGCTGGCTCGGCGGCGGGTGGTGATCGCCGCGGCGCGCTGGCCGCGGGACTGTTGGTCGGCGGCGCCCGGTTTAGCCATGTGGGCGCGCCGGATCGAGCCGTCGATCTGCGCGCAGATGCGTCCGCGTTGCCGCTGAATGATCTGGCGCGCATGCTAGATGTGCACGAACTCTACTACGACCCTCCGAGTCCCGCGCCTTGGCTGGATCGCGCAGGGTTTGATGACGGAACGCAGGCGTTATTGTCCGGCTTTATGAAGGCCGCTGGCGAAAGCGACTGGAGGGATGTGTTTGAATCCCTGAACCTAGCGCACCGTTATGACGCTCAGCGGGATCTCATTGATCCGCTGGTCCCGTCGAGGCTCAGAAGTTTGGCGCTTTCGATGGCGACCTAATAGTCCTTCCAGTTCTCGGTGACGAATTTATAGCGCTTAACATCGAAGCGCGCCCGCGCGCGCACCAAAGGCTTGTGCGCAATACAGTCAGGAAGGCGAAAGCGCTCGAACTCGTTCAGTTCTGCCTGCACTGCCGGAATTTCACCGGTCACGATCAGGAAGAGATCGCAGAAGTCACCGCAACTTTGGTTTGGCTCCGCGCGGCCCACGGCGACAATGGCGGGTGGCCCGTTCTCGGTTCGACGGATGACCAGCCCACGCGATTCCACCGGAGGAACCGGATCGGATGCGCCGATCAACGTGACAGGCAGGAATGAAGAGCTCGGCGTGCGGCTAAAGGGGAGCGGCAGGTGTCCGTGACGGACGTCGAGTTCTAGTGTCTTCATCGGATAGTCGCCGTCGCGTCCTTCCTCCTTGCCGCGCTCATAAGTGCGCACAAAGGCGCGCAGCTGCATGTTGCGCACCGATAGCCTGCTAGCGATGTAAAATTCCAACAGGAGCGCATGGCCCCCTTCGAACGGGACGATCTCAAGCTTGTCGCGGAAGATTACAATGTCGCGCGAGGGGACGAAAATCTTGAAAACCAGGGCTCCGAGGAAGGTAGCTGGTGCAACAACCGACAGGAAGGCGCTAGAAATGAGAATGGGGTTCGGCGCCGTGTGTCCGTGCAGCGACTCGAGGGGACCATCCATGCCATAGATTGCCAGCCAAACGACGGTGATGCGGTCTCCGATTGAAGCGAAAGGGAATCCACTTGATACGCCCCAGGCTAACGCGATTGCGACAGCAAGGGCAGTCGTCGCCACGACGTACCATATCAGCAATGTCCAGATCGAGTTGCGCGCAATCGCTGAGCGGAACTGATCGCGACGGAGCGGATGCCGCATTTGCTTCCCCCGCTCTAGATTGATGAATCTCGGCCGCAAATGCAACGCGGCTAGTCCAGCCCAGCTTCCTCCGCTAAAAACGCCGCCGCTTCGCGCACGCTGCGCTTATTCTCTTCGCGGTCGACCATCAGGCTGGCTTCGCGCATCGTTTCCACTGGAATAGCGTCCACCAGCGCGCGCAGCGAGGCGAGGAAGGCTTGATCCTCCGCCCGCGCCGGCGCCACCAACAGCACCGCGTCGTACGGCGGGATCGCCTGCCGGTCGTCTTCCAGCACCACGAGATCGAGCGCGGCGATGCGCCCGTCGCTGGAAAAAGCGGAGATCACGTCCACGGCGCCGTCGGCGACAGCGCGGTACATGAAGGTGGATTGGTATTCGCGCCGGTCGCGGAAGGCCAAGCGATAAGTGTCGCGCAGCGCTTCCCATTCCGGCCGGCCGAAAAATTCGAAATCGCCGCCCATCGCCAGCCGCGGCGCCACGCGCGCCAGATCGGAAATCGTGCGCACGGCCAACTCTTCCGCCCGTTCGCGCCGCATCGCCAAGGCATAGGCGTTCTCAAAGCCGAGCGGGCCGAGCGAGAGAATGCCGTGCTCGCGCATCAGCCAATCGCTCATTTCTTGCAGCACCGCTTCGCGTCCAGGCGAATCCTCGCGCTGCATATGCAGGCTCCAGATCGTGCCGGAATAATCGACGTATGCGTCGATCTCATTCGAGGCAAGCGCACGGAAAATGACGCTCGAGCCGAGCCCAACGCGCCGTTGCGCGCTCATTCCGTTCTCGCTCAATTCATCGCCGATCAATTGCGCCAGGATATATTGCTCGGTGAAGCTCTTGGCCCCGATCGTGTAGCTCGCGCGCGCCGACACTAAGCTCGGCGTCACCGCCAGCAAGGCGCCCAGACCAAGCGCCGCCGCGCCGATGATCACACGCCGCCGCTCGCGTTTGGCCACGCCGCTTTCGATCAGCCCGAGCAATTGATCCACGATCAGCGCCAGCGCCGCCGCCGCCGCGCAGCCGAACAGCACGAACACCCAATTCTCGGTCTGCAAGCCGGTGAAGATGTAATTGCCGAGGCTGGTTTGTCCGACTGGAGTCGACAGCGTTGCAGTCCCGATCACCCACACCGCCGCAGTGCGCACGCCCGCCATGATCACCGGCGCCGCCAGCGGCAGCTCGACACGCGCAAGCATTTGGTTGTCGGTCATGCCCACGCCGCGCGCCGCTTCGCGCACGTCGGCGTCGACGCCCTGCAAACCCGCCACCGTGTTGCGGATGATCGGCAGCATCGAATAGAGCGTCAGCGCCAGCAGCGAAGGCAAAAAGCCGAGTGCGGAAAATTGCAGTCCCAGCCCGCTCGTCGCCGCCGAAAGCGCCAGCAGCAGTGGGTAAAACAACGCCAGCAACGCCAAAGAGGGGATGGTCTGGATGACGCTCGCCAGCGTCAGCACCGGCCAGCGCACGACAGAATGGCGATGCGCCGCGATCGCCAGCGGAATCGAAATCAGCAAGCCCAGCAGCAGCGCCGATGCGCTCAAGATCACATGCTGGCTGAGATAGTCCGGCAGCCGGCTCCAGGCGGTGGCGAGGCGATCATCCATTGCCGGTGTCCGCCAGGCGCTCGCGCACGCGCCGCGCCTGCCTGCGCGGCATGTCGAGCAGATCGCGTACATGCGCGCCGACATCGCCGTGCGCGAGCTCCTGCGGCGTGCCCAGCGCGAGCAGTTTGCCTTCCGCCATCACCGCCAGCCGGTCCGCCAGCAGCAGCGCTTCCTGCACGTCGTGCGTGATCATCACGCTGGTGACGCCGAGGCGGTCGTGCAGTTTGCGGTAGGCTTCGGTCAGCGTGTCGCGCGTCAAGGGATCGAGCGCGCCGAACGGTTCGTCCATCAGCACGATGTGCGGCTTGGCCGCCAGCGCCCGCGCGACGCCGATGCGCTGGCGTTGCCCGCCGGAAAGCGCCGCCGGATAACGCTGCGCATACTCGTCCGGCGCCAATTCCACCAGCTCCAGCAATTCATGCACGCGCGCCGTGATGTCTTGCTCGCTCCAGCCCAGCAGCTTCGGCGTCACCGCGATATTTTCGGCGATGGTGAGATGCGGGAAGAGCCCAACGCCCTGGATCACATAGCCCATATGCCGGCGCAGTTCGTGCGCGGGTGCTTCGAACGCCGATTGACCTTCGATCAGCACGTCGCCCGCATCCGGCTCGATCAGCCGGTTGATCATGCGCAGCGTCGTCGTCTTGCCCGAACCCGAGCCGCCGATAATGGCCAGAAACTCGCCCGGCGCGATCTCCAGCGAAACATCGTCGACCGCGTAGGTTCGCCCCCCGTCGAAGCTCTTGCGCACGCCGCGAAGCGCGATGGCGGGCGGAGAATTCATGTAAAGGGGCCTAACAACATGACCACACCAGCGCAAACATGTTGCCTCCTCGGACATACGATGGTGGAACCGTGAGAGGAGGCGCGGAATGACCACACCGCAGATGCCGATTAATTCAGGCTACGGCATGCGCACCGAAGCGCGCGATGCTCTCGGCGGGCGCGTTCTCAGCGGCAAGATCGCCGTGGTCACCGGGGGGTATTCGGGACTCGGTTTAGAGACCACCAAGGCGCTGGCCGCCGCGGGCGCAATTGTCATCGTTCCGGCTCGCACGCCGGAGAAGGCGCAAAGGGCGCTCGTGGACATTGCCAACGTTGAACAAGCCGCGCTCGACCTTTCCGACCCGGCCAGCATCGACGCGTTCGCCGCGGGATTTCTCTCCCGCACAAAGACGCTCGACATCTTGATCAACAACGCCGCTATCATGGCTTCGCCATTGATGCGTGATGCGCGAGGCTACGAGGCGCAATTTGCAACCAACCACCTGGGACATTTCCAACTTACGGCGCGGCTGTGGCCTGCGCTCAAAGCCGCAAACGGCGCCCGCGTCGTGTCACTCAGCTCGATCGGCCACCGCATCAGCCCACCCGATCTCGACGATCCGAACTTCGAACGCACCGATTATCACAAATGGATCGCCTATGGACGCGCCAAGAGCGCCAACGCGCTCTTCGCTGTCGGCCTCGACCGGCGGGGCCAACCGCACAACGTCCGCGCATTCGCCGTCCATCCCGGCGGCATTATGACCGATCTGCAGCGCTACATGCCCGAAGAGGAAAAGCGCGCCATGGGTTGGATAGACGAGAATGGCGACGTCAATCCTTTGTTCAAGACGCCTTCGCAAGGCGCGGCCACCAGCGTCTGGTGCGCCGCCAATCCACAGCTCGACGGCAAAGGCGGAGTCTATTGCGAGGACTGCGACATCGCGGTGCAGGTTCCGGCGGATGATAAAGGCTTTTCCGGCGTCCGACCCTGGGCTGTCGATCCTGCGCTGGCGGAAAGGCTCTGGACACTGAGCGAACGCATGACAGGTGTGAGCTTCGCCGCCGACTAGGCGACGGAGACGCGTCCTGGCTCATACGCGAGCGGCGCGATGTGTATTCAAGCCAGCCGGATTTCGCGCAGCCTCTCGAACAGGAAATCTTGCGCCGTGATCGCCTCAGGATAGCGGTCTGGATTCTGTGGCGTGATGCAGCTCGGCAGCGTCTCGATCACGAAATCAGGCGCGAAATGCAGGAAGAACGGGATCGAGTAGCGAGAGATGTGCGCGCGCTCGGGCGCCGGGTTGATCACGCGGTGCGTGGTCGAACGCAGCACGTTGTTCGTGAGACGCTGGAGCATGTCGCCAATGTTCACGACTATCGCGCCTGCTGGCGGATTGACGTCGAGCCACTGGCCTTCGCGCGTCAGCAGCTGCAGCCCGGCCTCCTCGGCGCCGAGCAACATCGTGATGGTGTTGATGTCTTCGTGCGCTTCGGCGCGCACGCCTTGGACCCGGGGCGGCGTTGGCGGATAATGCAGCAGACGCAACACCGAATTGCCGTCGCGCGTGGCGTTGGCGAAGTAGCTGACCGGAAGCCTCAGAAACGCCGCTATCGAAACCAGCAATTCATCGCCCAAGCGGTCGAGCGCTTGGTAGAGTGCGTACACGTCGCGCCGGAACGAGGGGACTTCAGTGGGCCAAACGTTGTGCGGCATGTGCGGCCGGTAACGGTGGCCTTCCGGAAGGTCGCGTCCGACGTGCCAAAATTCCTTGAGATCGACCTTGTCAGCACCTTTCGCAGCTTCGAGCCCAAACGGCACGTAACCGCGTTGGCCCGCCCCGCCTTGCGCATGGTATCGGCGCTTCACGTGCTCGGGCAACGCGAACAACGCCTTGGTTGCTTCGAGCGCACGCGCAATCAGCGCCTCGTCCAGTCCGTGATCGCGCACGATGGCGAAACCGAAGCGTTGGTAGCTCTCTCCCATTGCCTCTGCGAAGCCCGCCGGATCGCCGCGCCGGTCGCGCATTGAAAGAGTGGGGAGCGTTTGCAACACCATCGAGTCGCAGGATCGCGCCGCCCGCAAACGGGCGCAATGTCTTAACGGCGCGTTTACGATTCGAGGCCGAGCCTCCTGCCCGGAAAGGGAGCAGGCCCATGTTTTTCTTCGGAGCGCACTCCTGGCGCGGCGAGAGCGGCCGCCGCTATCGTTTCAAATGCGTGTTGACCAAGGCGGGAATGCCGCCCAATGGCGTCGGCGGCATCTATATTTTCGTTCGCCGGCGCTGGGCGTTCTTCATGGAACCGCTCTATGTCGGCAAGGCTGCCGATTTGCGCTCGCGCTTGCTCGGGCACGAGAAATGGGGCCGGGCCTATTGGTATTACGGGGCCACCGAGCGTTATGTTTTGGGTCCGATCCGAGACGAGGTCGACCGCCGCCGTATTGAGGAAGACCTGATCCTGGGCCTCAAACCGCGTATGAACGACGTGGAGATTCCGCAGGCGAAGGCGGCTAGGCCCCGCCGCACCGCCGCGGCGGCTAGGCTATTCGATATGAGCGCAATCTTCGGCAGAAGACCGCAGAACGCGTAATCTTGCCCGCTTGACCCGCCCGTAAGGGCGGGCGAGAGCCGGTGCGGATGAACGACTCCGCACCCGAAACGACCCAGAACAAGACGCCGGTGGCGCGCCCGCGCCTTGCCGCGCGCGTTGCGGACTTCGTCAACAACATGGATGCGCGCGCTTGGCGCGCCGTGGCCGTTTCGGTGGCTATGGTGGTCGTGGTCGCCATCATGCTGGTGGTGGGGCGCCTCTATTACGGCGCTGAGATCGAAGCTTTTATCGCCAGCACGCTCGGCGAAGCACGGCGTGCTCACTGGGGGCTCCCGGTGGCCATCCTCGTCTTCGTGCTGACAGCGTATGTCGGGGCGCCCCAAATCGTGCTGATCGGAGCGTGCGTAGTGGCGTTTGGTCCGGAACAGGGCTTTTGGTTCGCCTGGGTCGCCACAATCTGTTCGGGCGCGACGACCTATTTCACCGGCCGTCTCGCCAGCGCTGAAACGCAGCGGCGCTTTGGCGGCGCCACGGGCGGGCGGTTCACGCGCTTTATGGGCAAGAACGGCTTTCTCGCCAGTCTGATCGTGCGTTTCGTACCGACCGCGCCATTCGTCGTCGTCAACATGGCTTTCGGCGCTGCCCGCGTCGGATTTTGGGGGTTCATCGCCGGACTCACTTTGGGTGTGCTGCCCAAGACGGCGATCATCGCCTTCGCCGGCGATGGCATCATGGATGCCCTCGAAGGCCGGCTTGGCTCAGCCGCTCTGATGGGGGTCGCGGCGATCGGCCTATGGCTGCTTGTCGTTGTGGTAGTGCGCCGCTTCATCCGGTCAACGCCGCCCTCAAGTTGAGCGCGGGCCGCCCGCCGCGCAGTGAGCGATTCATCGAAATTGGGCGGTTTCTCCCACGCCAGCGATGACGCGCGCGCTTCAACGCGCTAGCGTCGCCGCGCGATGAAACGGCTCCTCGCCGCCGCCGCCCTGGCGCTTGCCGCCTGCGGTGGAGATCCGCCGCCGCCTGACCGGGGCTACGGCGCCAATCCGGAATTGCCCGCGCCGCAGAGCGGCGGCTTTCCAACCCTCAACGCCGCCGAGGCGGCTGGCTGGCCCGATAATGCTGCGCCGACAGCGCCAGCGGGATTCACGGTGACGCGCTACGCGGAGAACCTGGCGCATCCGCGTTGGATTTACACGCTGCCGAACGGGGACGTGCTGGTTGCCGAGAGCGCGACCCGGCCCACACAAGGCGGCGGTCTCGAGGGCTGGATTCGCAATATGATGCAGCGGCACGCGGGCGCGCTCGATCCGAGTGCTGATCGCATTACGCTGTTGCGCGACGCCGATGGCGATGGCGCCGTGGACGCGCGCCACGTCTTCGCGGAGAACCTCAACCAGCCGATGGGCATGCTGTTGGTGGGTGACTATTTTTACGTGGCTAACACCGACGCGGTCGTTCGCTTTCGCTACACCCAAAATGCCGTGCGCGTGCCCGGAAGCCCGGAAACGGTGCTCGAACTGCCGCACCGTGACGTCAACAACGGCCACTGGACGCGCACGCTCGCCGCGTCGCCGGACCGCGCCAAGCTCTATGTAGCGGTCGGCTCCGTCACCAATATCGCGGACGAAGGCATGGAGGTCGAGGAAGGTCGCGCCGCGATTTGGGAATTCAATCCAGACGGCTCTGAGGCGCGCGTGTTTGCGTCGGGCCTGCGCAATCCCGTCGGTATTGAATTCCAGCCTCAGTCGGGAGCACTGTGGGTCGCTGTCAATGAGCGTGATATGCTCGGCGACAACCTTGTGCCCGACTATTTCACGAGCGTGCGAGAAGGCGGGTTTTACGGCTGGCCGTACTCCTATTTCGGTCAACACGTTGACCAGCGCGTGCGGCCGCAGCGGCCTGACCTTGTGGCCACGGCGATCGCGCCAGACTACGCCCTGGGCTCGCACACCGCTTCGTTAGGTCTGCATTTCTACGCGTTAGACGCGTTGCCAGAACGCTATTGGTACGGGGCCTTCATAGGACAGCACGGATCGTGGAATCGCAGCGAGCCTGCGGGCTACAAGGTTGTGTTTGTGCCATTCTCCGGCGGCCAACCGGCCGGCGAAATCGAAGATTTCTTGACGGGCTTCCTCAACGCGGAGGGGCAAGCGCTGGGTCGTCCTGTTGGCGTTGCGAGCGACCGCACCGGCGCCATTTTAGTGGCGGACGATGTCGGTGACATCATTTGGCGCGTCGCCTACGACCAGCCCGCCGCGCCACAATAGCGACTAGTTGCGCGCCTCGCAGCGCCACACCAAACGTTGTGACGCGTCGCCTTCGGCGAATTGCATCAGCGTTTCGTTGCGGCGCGCCACAGCTTCAGGATCGCCCTGGCAGCCGCGGCCGACGCTGGACTCCGCGACGGCCTGATTGGCCCGCGCAAACTCGCTTTCATCCAGTGGATAGCGCTCGCGTCTGAACTCGCCTGTATTGGGATCGATGGTGAGGACATCGAGCGCGCGCGCTTCGCCGAGCACGATTGCGCGCCGATACCGTGCGCCATTGTCAAGCGGGGCGTAGAGCGTACGCTCGTTCACGCAAAGCGCGCCCGACGCGGTGAAGCTCATGTCGGATACGCCCTGCGCACCTTGGCTGGCTTCGCGATCGAGCGTGCAGGCGATCGAGCCGCTGAAATCCGCAGGTGCAAGCGCGGCTGCCTCGGTGTCTTCGCCGCCTTGGGCGCGCAGCAAGGCGACTCCCGCGGCCACGATAAGGATAGCCGCGATTGCTGCGCCTCCAACAACAGCCACGACTCCCATGCGGCCACGCCGCGGCGGATCGAACGGTTCCGGCTGCGTCGTTTGCGGCTGATGCGGATGATGTTCGACGTGAACCGGGGCGCGCCGGCGCGACAACACCACCGCGCCTAGCACGCAAACCGCCACGAACAGCGCCAGAGTGCCCCCAATCAGGATCACCACCGCAATGCGTGTCAGCCGGTCCGCCGTTTCCAGCTTGCTGGCGAGTTCTTCGTTTTGCGTCTGCAGCGCATTGATGGTTTGGGAGCGCTCGGCCTCGATGCGTTCGGCGAACGAGAGGCAGCGCTCGTCGCTCAGTGTTGGCGTTACGCCGGCTTCGTCGAGAAATTGTAGGAGTTGCGCCGCGCGTGTGGAAACGCCGCGCGTTTCACGCGTGTCCGCGCCGGAGACATGCCAGGAATTCACCCCAAGCACGCGGCCGCATTCGTCAAGCAGCGGTCCGCCGGACGAGCCTGATGAAATCACCGCTTGGTGGTTGATGGTGGGAATTGACTCTCCGGTGGGAGCGCGGTCGCGCAGCGAGGCAATCTGCCCAGAAGTGCGTGAAGGAGGGGTGGGGCGCAGCAGGTCCGCGCCGGTCGCGCCCTGGTAGTCCACATCTGGGTAACCCATCGCCACCACCCCGTCGCCGGGATGCGGCTCAACGGTGGATATGGTCAGCGGCACGATGTCGGGGCCGCCGCCGAACTCAAGCAGCGCTAGCTCGGATAGCGGTGAATATCGGATGATGCGCGCGGGGATCAGCCCCTCACCCTGAGGCGGCACGATCGCAATACCGTACTCCGCCCGCTGCCGCGCAGGAGCCACGACGTGGGCGTTGGTGACGACGAGATTGGGCGCAACCACGAACCCTGAGCCGGAGCCGTACAGCAGGCGGCCTTCTGGGCTTTCCAGGATAACCACCACACGCACGATGCCGCGCTCGGCCTCGTCGACACCGGTCTGCGCCGCGGCCGTCCCCGCCAGCGCCAGAAATAGCGCCGCCGCCAGGAACTTTAACGTCTTAGCGACCAAGCAGAATCCCCGCCCCAAACCATGTTGTCCCCGTGAAATAATCGGGCGCCGGCGCCCCCGCCGCAAGCACGCGCGCCAGCGAGGCCCGCCCAGTGTGTCTTCGCAGCCCTTTGCGCCGGCTATGCGGCAACAGCGGCCCGGCCCTTGCATCCCGGGGAGCATCGCGGCAAGTGCGTTCCGTCGGCGACAGGGGCGGTCGGCGGCGGATGCGCGAGCCTGCGGGTTTGCGCGCACACGCCCCATCGCCCTTATTCCAGCCTCATGGCTGGCGCCGTCTCAAGATTGTTAAGCTTGCCGCGTTAAGCCCCAAACAGGGCTGATTCGGCCGGAATGCTCCAGCGGCGAGGTTTTCCCAGTATGCTCGGCAATATGTTCGGTCTCGTAGCGCCGGATCTGGCGATCGATCTCGGGACCGCGAACACGCTCATTCACGTGAAGGGCCGGGGCATCGTCTTGGACGAGCCGTCGGTAGTCGCCTACGTCAACGAAGGCGGCCGCAAGGTTGTTTACGCCGTCGGCGCCGAGGCCAAGACGATGCTCGGCAAAACCCACCGAAACATGGAGGTCATTCGCCCGCTGCGCGATGGCGTCATCGCCGACTTCGACGTTGCCGAGGAGATGATCAAGCAATTCATCCGCAAGGTGCTGCCGCGCCCCGCGTTGATATCGCCGCAGATCGTCATCTGCGTGCCGACGGGCGCCACCCCTGTGGAGCGGCGCACGATCCTTGAGAGCGCGCAGGCGTCGGGCGCACGCCGCGTGAAGCTGATTGAAGAACCCGTTGCGGCCGCGCTCGGCGCTGGCCTGCAGATCGACGATCCCTCCGGCTGCATGGTCGTCGATATCGGCGGCGGCACCACCGAGATCGCGGTGCTCTCTCTCGGCGGCCTCGTCTGGTCGCGTTCGCTGCGCGAAGCGGGCGACAAGATGGATGAAGCCATTATCCAATATCTGCGCCGGCACGAGAATCTGATGATCGGCGACTCAACCGCCGAACGCATCAAGAAAGAGATCGGCACCGCCAAAGCTCCCGACCACGGGCAGGGCATGTCGATGCCGATCAAAGGCCGCGACAACCTCTCCGGCGTGCCGAAGGAAATTACCGTCAATGAAGCTATGGTGGCGGAAGCGTTGGCCGAACCGGTCACCCGCATCGTTGACGCGGTTCGCCAGGCTTTCGAGCAGATGCCGCCCGAACTGGCAGCCGATATTTACGACCATGGGCTAATGCTAACCGGCGGCGGCGCGCTGCTCCGCAATCTCGACACCGTTTTGCAGGAACGTATTTCGATCCGCGTGTCGGTGGCTGACGATCCGCTGCGGTGTGTGGTGAAAGGCTGCGGAATCGCGCTCGACACGATAAATTCGTCGGAAGCCCGCCGGCTGCTCACCGAAGAAGTTTGAGCCGGCGGCGCGCGTAGAGAGGCGGGCAAGACGTGGCCAGACGCAGAAGCGTGATGCGGCGCGCGGGTGCGGGTCGAAGGATCCCGCCCGGCGTGCTGTTGGCCATCGTGCTAGTGGTCGCTGCCGCTGCGCTGGTTGTTACGCAGGCGACGCAATCGCAAACCGGGCAAGCTGCGCAACAGGCTGGCGACGGCGCAGCCGCTGCTGCGGGACGCGCGGCCACGGGACCGGTTCGCGCTGGCGAGAACCTGCTCGATCGGATCGGTTCGATGTGGGGAGCCAGCGCGCGCATCCAGGAGCTTGAGCGCGAGAACCGCGAGCTACAAGCCTGGCGCGAACTGGCTGAACGGTTAGCTGAGCGCAACGCGCGCTACGAAGCGCTGCTCGGCATGCCGGAGGATTCTTTCGGCGAAGGCGCCGATGTTGAGCACTCGATTGCGGCTCAACTGGTGCTGGATTCCGGTGGTCCGTTCACGCGTACTCTGGTCGCCAACGCAGGCGCCGATCACGGCGTCCGCGTCGGCTATATCTCCGTGAATGAGAACGGCCTGATCGGACGCGTCGTGTCGGTGGGCCAGCGCTCGTCGCGCATCCTTATGGTGGACGATTACAACTCCCGTATTCCGGTAATGGGCGAAGCTTCGCGCGTGCGCGCCGTGCTGGCGGGACAGGCGACGCGCCCGCCCGATCTCTACACCCACCCGTTTCAAATGCAGTCGCCGCGGCTCGACTTCATCGTCGGCGCGCAAAGCCTGCGCGAAGGCGAGCGCGTCGTGACCTCGGGCGATGGCGGCCTCTATCCGCGCGGCATTCCTGTAGGCGTTGCGCGCCGCAGCGGCGATGGCTGGCGCGTTGCACTCGCCGCCTCGCAGCGCCCGATCGATTTCGTGCGAATCCTGCCGTATGTCGGCATCGAACGGCCGGAAGACACCTTGGTTGAAGACGACGGACCGCCGCTCTCTGCTTCCTCGTCTTTCTCAAGCATCGGCCGCGAGACGATGACGCCGCCGCCGACTGCGCCGGTCACATCAGCTGAGCCGTCTCGGCCGCGCCAACCTCCCGCGCGCACGACGCCCTCGGCGCAACCGGCAAGCACCCAAACGCCGGCGCCGGCACAACCGCGTCCGCAGCCGCCTACGCAGATCGAGCCTGCGCCGGCGGCAACGCAGCCAGCGCAAAATCCGCCCGCGCAAACGCCTGCTGCGCAAGCGTCCCCGCCGAACGCTGCTCCCTCGCAACCGCCGGAGCAACAAGAGTGAACGCGTTCACTGCGCGCGCGCCGGGGAGGCGGTCTCTGCGCGTGTGGGGTCTTGCGTTCGCGGTTGCGTCGGTGATCTTGCCGGCGCTGCCGATGGGGCCGCTGTTCGCGCAGCCGCCGCTGCCGCTGGCAGTTTTGTGGGCAGCCTATGGCTGGGCGGCGGAGGATGAGAGCGGCTGGCGCGCGCCGCTGGCGCTCGGTGCGCTTGGCTTGCTGCACGACCAGCTCGCCGGCGGTCCGTACGGGCTGTTCGTTGTGATCTACCTTTCGGCTTACTTGCTTGGCCGTGGCGCGGCCGTGCTTATGTCGGCCCCTAATTTGGTCTCGCTCTGGGGCGGATTCATCGTCACAACCCTGTTCACGATCCTCATTGTCATCGCTGTCGAGCGCCTCTTTACGCCGATCGCCGTCATCCCTTACGCGGAAGCCGCGCTCATCACCGCGATCATCTTCCCGCTGGTGCGCCCGCTTTACATGAGCGGCTCACCCTCATCGCTGGGGATGCGGCGATGAAACGGCCGAAGAAAGTCGGCTCTACGCTGCCGAAGCGCGACGCCAACACGATTTTCTCGCGCCGCGCGGCGCTCATGTCGTTTCTCGGCGCCGGCGTGATGGGCGCAATCCTGTTCCGCATGGGGCAGCTGCAGATTAGCAATGTCATCAGCGGTGAATACACGGACGCCGCTGACGAGAACCGCTTCGATACGCGCATTATCGCCCCGCCGCGCGGCATCATCTACGATCGTTTCGGCACGGTCCTGGCGCAGACGAGCAAAGACTATCAAGTCGCGGTGCAGTTGAGTGAAGTCGATGATCTCGCTCTGGTCGTTGCTCGCGTCGGCGCCATCCTTGGGCGCGACCAAATCTGGGAACGCCGCGTGATCGCGCGGTTGGACCAAACCAAGCGCTACGAGAAGCAGCCGATCGCGTTCTGGCTGAATTGGAGTTAATTCAACGCCATAAATGTGCGCCTGCCTGAGTTGACCGGCGTTACGGCCGATTCAGCCGATGTGCGAGCCTATCCGTATGACGTCGTTTATGCGCATCCGATCGGATACGTGCAAAAGCCGACGCAACGTGACGTCGATGCGGCGCTGGAGAATAACGACCAAACCCGCGCGATGTATCTGCGCAATCCGTACGTGCGCGTCGGCAAGGCTGGGCTTGAAAATAGCCTGGAGGCTGAGCTGCACGGAACGCCCGGTTATCGCAAGGTGATCGTGAACGCGCGCGGCGTCGAGCAGGGAGAGGACGAGAGTGAAAGGCGCGAGGCCGTGCGCGGCTCCGGCGTCGTGCTCACGCTTGATCACGACCTTCAGCGCATTGCCATGCAGACTTTTGGCGAACACTCCGGCGGTGCTGTCGTAATGGACATCTACACCGGGGATCTTCTGGTGCTGGCGTCGGCGCCGGGCTTCGATCCAAATCTGTTTGTCAATGGCATCGGTGAGAGCGATTTTCGCGTCTACAATGAAGACCCGAAGAAACCGCTCTTCCATAAGTGCGTGACCGGCGTGTACCCACCGGGATCGACCTTCAAAATGATCGTCGGCATCGCCGCCAAGCAAGCCGGCCTCGAGGACAATTGGCGCGCGCATTGCTCGGGCGGTTTCTATTACGGCGGACGCACGTGGCATTGCTGGAACCGCCACGGCAGCGTCGATCTGCACGCGGCGATCCGACACTCATGCGACGTCTACTTCTATCAAGCTGCGCTGCGCGCCGGCCCTGAGCGCATCGCCTCTGTGGCGCGCCAATTTGGACTAGGCGAGCGGTTCGACGTCAACGTGCCAAACGTGCGCGCCGGCCTGATCCCCGATCCGACGTGGTGGCGCGCCAACCGCAACGAAGGCTGGACCGGCGGTCTGACCGTGAACTACGGGATCGGTCAGGGCGCCATGGGTGTGACGCCGTTGCAGCTCGCCGTGATGGCGGCGCGGCTCGGTAACAACGGATATGCCGTTGTGCCGCGGCTGGTGCGCGAAGCGCCTGGCGTGTCCGAGCCGCCCAATCCACCTCACATGAGCGGCATCGAAGCCGATCACCTCGCGCGCGTGCGTGACGGCATGTACGGCGTCTGCAACGAGCCGGGCGGCACAGCCAACAGCGCCGGCCGGCTTGAATTGGTGCGCCATCCGGAGACCGGCGCGGCCGTGCCGGTCACGCCGGAGACGCGGAATTGGCAACGCGTGCAGATCGCTGGCAAGACCGGCACTGCGCAGGTGCGCGCCCTGGGCGATAATCGGGGCCGTCACTACTCGACTATCGAATGGCGCTACCGCGATCACGCACTGTTTTGCTGTTTCGGGCCTTGGCATGAGCCGCGTTATGCCTGCGCCGTCATCGTTGAGCACGGCGGCGCCGGCTCCGCGGTCGCCGGACCGATCGCTCGCGAGACGATGCGTGCGACCTTGATGCGCGATCCGGCCCGGCGCGCTCCAGCACGTTTGGCGCAACTCGAAGCGGGGAGAAGCGCATGAGTCTCGCTTCCGCTCGCAATCCGAACACGATTTTCGACCGATTCCGTAAGTTGAACTGGCCGATCATCACCTTGCTCTGCGCGCTCGCCTTCGTCGGCGTGCTGATGCATTTCTCGGTGTCCTCTGGCGCCTGGACGGATATGCCGTTGACGCACGGCATGCGTTTCGCGGTCCTGCTCAGCATCGCCATTCTGGCCGCAATGTTCTTGGATGCGCGTTTCTGGCTCGCGATCGCTTATCCGTTGTACGCTGGCGCTTTATTGCTGCTGATCGGCGTCGAACTGTTCGGCGCGACGCGAATGGGCGCGCAGCGTTGGCTCGACCTCGGTCCGGTGTCGCTGCAGCCGTCCGAGCTCATGAAGATCGGCATCGTCTTGGCGCTCGCGCGCTACTATCACCAGCTCGATCCGCGGCGCACCGGCACGGTGTTGTGGGTGATCCCGCCGTTCTTGATGATTGTCGCGCCAGTTGCATTGATCATGCACCAACCCGACCTCGGCACGGCCATGCTGATCCTGATGGCGGGCGTCACCGTGATGTTCCTCGGCGGCCTGCTTTGGCGCATCATCGCAGCGGGCGCGATCGTTGCGGTCGGCGGGGCTCTCTTCGCCTACACCAATGTGCTGCACGATTATCAGCGTGACCGCGTCAACGTGTTCCTCGGCATCACCGACGATCCGCTCGGCGCCGGCTATCATGTTCTGCAATCGAAAATAGCCATCGGCTCGTCCGGTTTGTTCGGCCGCGGTTATCTACAGGGCACGCAAAGCCAGCTCGATTTCCTGCCGGAGAAACACACAGACTTCATTTTCACGATGATCGTGGAGGAGTTCGGCCTGTTCGGCGGCGCGCTGGTGCTTGGGCTGTTCGGCGCGCTGATGGCGCTGGCGATGCAGGTGGCGCTGCGCGCTCGCTCTCTGTTCGGCAAGCTGGCCGCCGCCGGCGTCGCTGCAACGCTGGCCTGTTACGTGTTCATCAACACGGCAATGGTGATAGGGCTGGTGCCGGTGGTGGGCATTCCGCTGCCGATCATTTCGTTCGGCGGCACGGCCATGATGACGCTGATGGCGGGTTTCGCCATTGTCCTCAGCATTGATCTTCACCGCGACCAGCACGGCGCGCGCGGGTTGCTTTGGTAGTCACCAGGCGGCGCGATCAGCCATCCAATCCGTCGCGCGTATCAGCGCGTCGACGATGCCGGGTTCGAGCGAGCTGTGACCGGCGTCGTGGATGATCTCCAACTCCGCCTCCGGCCAGACCTGCTTTAAATCCCAAGCATTGGCGAGCGGGGTGCACATATCGTAGCGCCCATGCGCGACGCGGCGCGGGATTTGGCGCAACCGCGGCGCTTGTTCGAGTAGCCAGCGGTCGCGCTCGAAGAAACCGTTGTTGACAAAGTAATGGTTCTCGATACGGGCAAACGCTTCGACGAACTTGTCTTCGTTGAAGCGCGAGGGCAGCGCGCTTGGTCCGGCGATGGAGATTGTTTCGCCCTCCCAGCGCGCCCACGCACGCGCGGCGCACAGCCGTGTCTCCCAATCGTCGGACATCAGCCGCGTGTGAAATGCGCGCAGGAGATCGCCGCGCTCGCTCTCCGGGATCACGCTAGCGTAGCGGGAGAACGCATCCGGATACACGTGGCTCGCGCCGGATTGGTAGAACCAGTCAATCTCGCGCTTGCGGAGCAAGAAAATGCCGCGCAACACGAGGCCCGCGACGCGCTCGGGATGCTTCGCGGCGTAGGCAAGCGCCAGCGTCGAGCCCCACGAACCGCCGAACACGACCCACTTCTCGATGCCATAGCGTTCGCGCACGCGTTCGATGTCGGCGACCAGATCCCAGGTCGTGTTCTCGCGAAGCTCCGCATGGGGGGTGGAGCGACCGCAGCCGCGCTGATCCATCATCACGGTGCGGTAGCGTCGAGGATCGAAGAAGCGGCGCATCTCAGGCGAGAGCCCGCCGCCGGGCCCGCCATGCAACGCTACCGCGGGCCGTCCGCTCGGATTGCCGGATTGCTCCACATAGATCGTGTGCAAGTCCGATACCTTGAGCATCTCGGACTGATACGACTCGATCGCGGGATATAGGTCGCGGCGGGGTGGGGCGGACTGTCCGTACATGCTGATTGGTTACGGGCGCCCGGCGGCGGGAGCAAGGCAGGACGCTGCGGCCTCTTGGGAGCGGCGCCACAGAATGCTAGGCGGCAGTGCTTGAGCCCCGTCGTCCCCGACCTCTACTCTTTTCTTGGCTCGCGCGCCGCGCGCGTGACACTGGTGATGTCTTGCCTGTTCGGAGCGTACGGCGTGACGCTCGCCTTCCTGCCGCGCTGGCTGGAGGTCGAGCGCGGTATGGACGGCGCCGCCATCGGCGCAATCCTCTCGCTGTCCCAGTTCGCTCGCATCTTCACCGGACCCGCTGTCGCCTTCTGGGCCGACGGCGCCAATGACCGCCGCGCGCCGCTTCGTCTCCTACTCACCGCCGCCGTGTTAGCCTACGCGGCGTTCTTCTTAGCGGCGGATGGATTCTGGTCGCTGCTGGCGATCGGTTTTGTCGCCCTTTCGCTGACCCAGGCGCTGACGCCGCTGGTGGAGGCGGCGACGCTGCGCGCGACCGCCAATGGAAGAATATCCTACGGTGTTGCCCGCGGCATCGGCTCGGTGAGCTTCATCATTGCCAACGTCGCCGGTGGCGTCTTGATCGCGCAATTCGGCCTCGTCGCGGTTGTGGTGTGGACGCTATGCGGGCTCTCGTTTGCCGCGCTCTCGAGTTGGCTGGTGATGCAGCCTGATCCGCCATTGGCAGGCGTCGAGCGTTTGGCGCGGTTTGGTGCGTTGCGCGCATTGTTGCGCTCGCGGCGCTACCTCATTCTGATTGTTGCCTGCGGGCTGATTCAGTGCGCGCATGCTTTCTACTACAGCTTCTCAGTGCTCGTCTGGCGCGGGCAGGGCATTTCACCGGAGACGGCAGGGGTCCTCTGGGCGTTTGGCGTGGCTGTCGAGGTGAGCTTTTTGTGGAGTCTGACGCCAATTGAACGGCGGGTGACGCCCGAAGCCATGATCGTCATTGGCGCCGCAGGGGGCATGTTGCGCTGGGCCGCTATGGGTTTCGCGCCGGATGGCTTCGTGCTTTGGCCGCTGCAGGCGCTGCATGCGCTCAGCTTTGCCGCCACCCATGTCGGCGCCATGCGCTTGTTGTATCGCGAGACGCCGGAACACGCCGCCGCCATGGCGCAAACGCTCTACGCCGCGCTTGCGGCCGGCCTGTTCATGGGCCTTTCGACGTTGGCGTCGGGGTTGCTCTATGATTTTGTCGGCGCACGCGGTTACTGGGCGATGGCCGCGATTGCAGCCGTCGGAGGCGCGCTAGCTTTGCTTTTGTTGCGGCCAGCCGCGCGTTCCATGGCAACCTCGCGTTAATAATTCCCCTCGTGCGGGAACCCCCGCCGCGCGCGCGCCCGTTCTTTGCCTAATATTTTCTGTTAGCCCTTATCGCTTGGAGCAGAATGGCTCCTGCCGGGGTTGAGGGACGCTGATTTCATGGCCGCCCAGGCCACATTCGACTTCCGCGAGGAAGGCCGCGCGCCGGTTCTGGCGCTGAGCGGCGACTGGACGGTGGATACGATCGCCGGCCTCGAATCCCGCCTGCGCGAACTTTCCGAGCGATTGAAGCCGGGCGCCGTGGTCGATGTCGGCGAACTCGGCCGCATTGATGTCGCCGGGGCCTACCTGATCGACCGCACCTTCCGCGAGAGCGCCGCTGGCGACAACGAACGGATCGCCATCCGCGGCAAACACGAGCACGCGCTGGGGCTGCTTGCCGCTGCGCGCAAGGCTGCAGCTGAACCCGCCCCCGAGCCCGAGAGTGAGAAGGGGATCGTGGGCTTCCTCGATTTCATCGGCCGCGCCGTCGCCGATATTGGCGAAGAGGTCGTCGAAACCGTCGGCTTTTTTGGCGAAACGCTCGTTGTGCTGTTTCGTGTCTTACTTAATCCCCGCCGCATCCGCTGGGTTTCCGTCGTGCACGTGATGGAGTCCGCGGGTCTCAACGCCCTGCCGACCGTGCTGCCGCCGGGCCAGGAGATCGGCTGTTACCTGCCACGCGAGG
>CALBSY010000172.1 GCA_937967725.1 uncultured Alphaproteobacteria bacterium
TGAGATGACGTAGTGGTGAAGGTCAAGACCTAGAGCGTCGGCGAACGCATCAACGCGCTCGAACCAATGATCGAGACCGTCGAAGAAATCCGGATTGCGTCCGCTTTCCTGCAGTTGTGCGCGCGTGACCGGGCGGCCTGCGGCGCGGGCGCGGTCGAGCATCAAGTGCATGTACACGAGAATCTCGTCGGCATCCTCGGCCTTGGCTAATCGCTTCACCTCAAACCAAAAGTCAGCGTGTTTCATTCCCGCGATGTCTGGAATGAAGCTGCGCTCCTGCAGATTGCCGCGCGCCAACGTACCGTCGAAATCGTAGATGATTGCGGCTCGCGGGCGGCTCGGCCGATGTGCGGTATCGGGCATGGGAGTGACTGGAAGAGAGTCGCCGCGCGCGTCAAGGATTCGCGCCGCCGTAAAGTATTGAGATCATGTAGGCCGAAACGAGAACCACCAGCAACGCCAGCGGCGCGCCAACGCGGGAGAAATCGGCGAAACGGTAGCCGCCGGGGCCCATCACGAGCATATTGTTCTGGTGTCCAATCGGAGTGAGGAAGTCGGACGAAGCGCCGATCAGCACTGCGATCAGCAGCGCATCCGGCGGCGCGCCGATGCCGGCGGCGACCGAGATGCCAATTTGGCCCATGATCACCGCCGTGGCGACGTTGTTGAGGAAGATCGACACAAGCATGGTCGCCGTCACCATCGCGGCCGCAGCCCAGAACAAGGTGGCGTCGCCAAGCGCGCTCGCCATAGCATTGGCGAACAACAACGCTGCGCCGCTCGACTGGAAGCTTTGGCCCACCGGAATCATGGCGCCGATCAACACGATCACGGACCAATCGACGGAGGAATAGATTTCCTTCGGCGGCAGGAAGCCCAGCGCCGCAATCGCAGCTGCGGCAGCAGCGAACGAAAACGCCGTCGGCACGCCGAGCGCGACTGATGACGCAACGGCGGCGGCGTAGATGCCGAGCGCGGTGAGCGCTCGCGTCCGATTGATGCTGGCATTCGGGCGCCGCGCTACTTCCAGCAACCGCGCGTAGCGCGAGTAGATGGCGATCTGCTCAGCCGAGCCGTGAATCGAAAATTGGTCGCCGGCTTCGATGCGCATCCGGGACGTCGGCTGACGCAATGAGGCGGCGCGGCGGCCACCGCCGATCACGGTGAGTTCGCCATTACTGTCCCAGCGTATCGTGTCGACTGGCCGTCCGATCAACGGCGAACCGTAGCCAACGACAGTAACAACCGTCGCGGCGTCCTCTGCCTGCGAACGTTGCGCGTGCATCGGCAGGCCGGCTTTCTTAGAAGCTTCCCAAGGATCGACAGCACCGCCGACCACGAGGCGGTCGCGCGGCTGTAGCGGGCGCGCCTTACTGAGCTCCAGAACGCGGCTTCCGCGCAGCACAGCAAGCGGCGTGACTTTCGCGCTCTTGAGCGACTCGAAGACTTCGGCCTCCGCCTCTTCACCCATCTCTTCCTGCGAAAGGGGGCCGAGTTCGAAGGTGGTGTAATAATCCTTCTCTTCGCCAGCGCCGGTGTCTCGGCGCGGCGCCAACCACCAACCGATTGCGCAAATATAGGCAACGCCGGCTGCGGCGACAGCTGCGGCCACCGGCGTCATCTGAAAGAACGCGAAGGGTTCGCCGAGATTGTCCTGCCGCACCGATGAAAGGATCAAGTTGGCCGGCGTGCCGATTAGCGTGGTCATGCCGCCAAGGATTGTTGCGAACGCAAGCGGCATGAGCCCAGCGCTGGGCGGCAGATCGTGCGCGCGGCAAACGCCGATTACCGCGGGCATCGTGATTGCCAGCGCGGCGATATTGTTCATGAACGCGGAGAGCGTTGCGGCCGCGAG
>CALBSY010000173.1 GCA_937967725.1 uncultured Alphaproteobacteria bacterium
AGAATCCGACAAACCAGAAAAGATCGCCGATTGCGAGTGAGCCGAGACCGAGGGTCCAGGCACCGAACCCTATTATGAAACGTATTAGTGCGATCATGTTCCCACATCCAAACCGGTCGACGCCCCCGTTCGCTGACAGCGGTCAAACGCGCAGTTCGGCGTCCGGAGTCCCGCGCACCGCGGTTATCCTGAGAGTTCCGCACCTTCGGTAGATCGCAATGGCCTTGATTTCCATGACGCACCTCCAGTCACCGGCGACATCACTCGTGCAGATTCTGTCTGCTTCGGCCCACAACAGACCATGAGCCAAGCTGCCGCGCCGCGGCACGCACAGCTTAATCAGCGCACGGGCTCGTCCTCCTTCGTCGCCGAGACACGGCGCGTATTCGCTACGAGCTTGGGCTTGGGCAGCAACCGAAAGCGGGTTTGGCACCAGGCGAAGTCAACACCGATGTCCAACAACGCATCGGACCGCCCGCACGGACACGCGAACTCCATCACCGCCGCGACAGTATAGGTCTCGCCAACGACAAGAGGCACGGGCTCGCCCGTAACGTGGTTCGGAGCGGCGTTGACGCACAGGACCAGATCGCCGGGGCCGACAGCATAGCTCATGGCTTTGTCCCTCAGGGAGAGGGCAGGATAGACCGACGCCAGCAAGCGGCAAGCGGGATGCGCGCACGTCGGCTGGCAGCCATGCGCCAGCCGATCGTGCTGCGTCACTGCATCGGAATAGGCGGGCCGCCTGGGGTGGGTTGATCTTGCGGCGGGCGCTGCGGGCCTGAGCCGAACTGGTACGTCAGCGCAAAGCGCACGCGCGCGCCGGGGCTCTGGAATTCGGTGCGTTCGAAATAGGCGTCGGTGGTCACTTCATTCACATTGTTCTGCGTGCTGAAGATGTCCTGCGCCATCAACGTGCCGTACAGTCTGTCGGTGAGTTTGCGCCGCCAGGTGAAGTTCGCGACAATGAACTCGTCCGAGTCGCTTTGCAGCGTGTGCCGCGGACCTTGGAACCGCGCCTCGAATTGTAGTTGATCGGCGCCGACGGCGTTCTGATCCGGTTCGCGATAATCGAGAGAGATAGAGCCGTCATATTCGATCTCTTCGCGGCGGGTCATGACGCCGCCGCTGAGAGAGTCGAACGCGCGCTGCATCAGATTGACGTTCGCCGCGTAGCGCCAGCGCTGGCTGATCGGCCCGCGCACGATCGCCTGCGCGCCGCGCTGCTCGCTCGTGCCAGCGTTGACGGTTGTTGAGAGAATAGTCCCGTCAGGCAGCGTTTCCGTGAACGGCGAAAAAATATCCTCGCTGATGCGGTCGTAGAAGGTGAGGCTGACGCTGCGGCCGCGGTTCTGATAGGTGAAGTTGGCCTCGTAGGCGTCGGTGAGCGCGGGCTCCAGGTTCGGGTTGCCGCGCACCGCCCGGTTCACGTCGATGAAGCGCAACGCCGGATCCAGCTGTTGGAAGCCAGGCCGCTGAATGCGGCTCGTATAGCTGAGATCCATGTTGACGTTTTCGCCAATGGCGCGGCGGATGTGGATGCTCGGAAAGGAGCGCAAATCGGTGTCGTCGCTTTCAAGGCCGGCGGAGACGACTTCGCGGCGATAATTCTCCACGCGCAGACCTGGCTGCCAGGTCCAATCGCCGGTCTCAAACTGGAACGTGCCGTAGCCGGCGAGCGTCTGCTGGCGGCCCTCGAGCAGCGCAACATAATCGGCCGGAATAGCCGGACCGAACACGGTGTTGCGGGCGTTCTCGATTTCCTGGTCCGAGGTGTCGAAGGAAAGGCCGCCCGTGAGGAAG
>CALBSY010000174.1 GCA_937967725.1 uncultured Alphaproteobacteria bacterium
CTCTGCCGTCCTCGGCCCCACGCACTCTATCAAGTATCGGGCCAACAACCAACCTGGCTCGATCGTCCACATTTCCTCGATCGCCGGCCCGATCGCCGGCTGGAACACGCCGGCCTACAATGCCTCCAAAGCCGCGGTCTGGCTGCTGTCCAAGAACATCGCGCTCTATTGCGCCAAAAAAGGCTACGACATCCGCTCCAATTCGATCCATCCGACCTTCATCGACACGCCAATCCTCGATCCGTTGCGGCAGATGTTCGGCAAGGAGGAAGCGGAAGCAAAGCTCGGCCGGCAAGTGCCGCTCGGGCGCATCGGCAAGCCGGAGGACATCGCTCAGGCCGCGCTTTATCTCCTGTCGGACGAAAGCCGCTTCGTCACCGGCGCCGAAATCAAGGTCGATGGCGGCATTTCGGCGATGTGACTTGCCGCCGCCGCAGCTTCGCCCAACATCGTCTTCATGTTCCGTCCCATGCGTCTCCTCGCCGGCCTGGTCGTACTATTTACTCTCGCCGCCTGCGGCGAACCCGAACCACAAGCACCGGCGACGGCGCCATTACCGGCCGACCCGTCGGCGCAGGTGCGCGTGGCGTTGCCGATGTCGCGCATGAGTCCGGACTGGATCACTATCGCGCGCCAGCGCGACTGCACCGGCCGGGAAGATGCCGGCGAGCGCTGCCCTTACGGCGAGGTGTTCTACAACCGCCACATGATCACGCGCAGTGTCGATGGCGCCGTGGCAAACGCCTGGGTTCAAACCGATCATGGCGCGCCGCAATTATTCCAGGGCGAAACCGAGACCACGACCCTCAACATCCGCTACACGCGCACGCGCCTGCATTATCGGTTCCGCTGCAACGAGGGCACATTTGCGATCATCGAGCGGCAGATCCTCGGCGCGTCCGAAGCCGTGCTTCACCGCGAGTCGCCGCCCGAAATCTACCGCGAGCCGCGGCGCTGGAGCGCGGTTGGGTTGCTGCTGCCGATAGCCTGTGAGGGCGGCTCGCTTCAGCCCTGACGCCGCTGATAGATAACGTTGACCAGCAAGACTTGTGCGCCCTCTTCGCCGAGCACGCGATCGGTCGCCTGTTGCATCAGACGCGTGAGCGTATCGATGTCCGGCGCAGTGCGGTCACGATAATAGGTCAGCGCGTAGGTAGCGATTGCCGTACGCAACGCATCGCGAATGCGCGGCGCATTCAGCTGCGCGCGGCGGCGCAGATCCGCGTCCTCAATGTCGAGCCCCATGTCGACGACGATGGTGCCGCGCGTCGACTGGCGCTGTAGCACACTGGCCGAAAAGGTCGGCTGCGGCAGGAATGATTCCGCGCTGGTGAGGCGCTCTTGCCGGGTGGCTGGCGCTTGCTGTGGGGCGGACGAGCTCGACCCACCGGCGGCGCTGGCCGGCCCCGACAAAACCGCCAGACAGACGGCCGCTATGACCAAGGCTCGCATAGGACAAAGGTCGCGCCGACGCGGCTAAAGAATCGTTAGCGCCGCGGCATCGACCCACCCACGCGGGCGCCGCCGGCAACAGCACCGCCATTTCCCTGGCGGCGTGGCTCCCTGGTGCTTCGAAGGGCTCTCCAAGCGGGCGTTTCGCGGCTGCGCTCCGTTGTTGAGACTCTCTGCGCGGTCCAACCGCCATCCACGCTGAGCGATGCGCCGTTGATCTGATCCGCCGGTGTGGTGGTGAGAAAGAGCGCGACACCCGCGACGTCGTCCACCTTCACGAACTGCTTCGTGGGCTGCGCGGCCAGAATCACGTCGTTGACCACCTGTTCGCGCGTCATGTTGCGCGCCTTCATGGTGTCAGGAATTTGGTTCTCGACCAATTGCGTATGCACATAGCCCGGGGAAATTGCATTGCAGCGAACGTTGAATGCCGCGCCTTCCAACGCCACTGTTTTGGTGAGCCCGAGAACGCCGTGCTTAGCCGCCACATAGGCGGACTTGAACGGCGAAGCGACATGCGCATGCGCGGAAGCGACGTTGATGATGCGTCCGTACTTGCGTTGCTTCATGTGCCCCATCGCGGCGCGGATCGTATGAAACGCCGCCGAGAGGTTGAGTGCAATGATCGCGTTCCACTTCTCGACTGGAAATTCTTCGATTGGCGAGACGAACTGGATGCCGGCGTTGTTCACAAGCACGTCGAGCCGGCCAAATGCACCGATGGCGCCTTCCACCAGCCCAGCCGCGGCGCCCGCGTCCATCAAATTGGCGCCGTCGAAACGAATTGTGACGCCCGCCTCACGTTCAAGGTCAGAACGTATCTTCTCGATCTCCGCCGCATTGCCCAAGCCGTTGAGCGTCACGTTCATGCCGGCCTTAGCCAAGGACGTCGCTATGGCCAGGCCTATGCCGCTGGTCGAACCGGTCACCAGCGCCGCTTTGCGTTCGCTCATCTGCTTCCCTTTCCGCTGCTCGCCTTGCGCCCCCGCGCCGGAACCGCTAGCGCAGGCACATATAAGCCTGCGGCGGCAACAAGGGACCTGTGGCCATGGACTTTACCGCGCCTCTGAACGCGTTCGTGGCGGGATTTCCCGATTTCATCATCCAGTTGGGCGTAGCGCTCGGACTCTTCGTCGCATCGCTGATCATTTACGTGATTATGACGCCGCACAAAGAACTGGCGTTGATCCGCGCCGGCAATCCGTCGGCCGCGCTGGCGTTCGGCGGCGTCGTCGTCGGCCTCGCTATTCCGCTTGGCTCGTGCTTGGCGCACTCGTTCGGCGTGATCGACCTCTTGATCTGGGGCGTCGTCACGCTGCTGCTGCAATTGCTGGCCTTCCGGTTCGCCGACATTTTCTTGCGCGGCTTGCCGCGCCGTATCGCCG
>CALBSY010000175.1 GCA_937967725.1 uncultured Alphaproteobacteria bacterium
CATAATGGCCCATCGCTTCCTGCAGATCGGAATGGCTGTGGTACCAGAACGTCCCGGCCTGCCGCACAGGGAACTCGTAGTGAAAGGTCTCGCCGGGACGGATGCCGGGGAAGCTAATGCCCGGCACGCCGTCCATCGTGAAAGGCACGAGCAGGCCGTGCCAGTGAATGGATGTGTCGGCGTCAAGTGTATTGCGCACGGACAGACGGACGTTTTGTCCTTCGCGTAGCCGCAGCAGCGGCGCCGGCAGCGTGCCGTTGATGGTGATGGCGTGCCCAGTGCGCCCGCCGACAGCGAACGGCGTATGTCCGACGCTGAGGTCGATCTGTGTTCCGCCGAGGGTCGGCATGCTCGGCGCAGTGACGCCATGCGAGCCGTGCTGGGCCCACGCTGGCAGCAGCGCTTGCAGGCCCAGAATGCCGCCGCCGGCGGCGGCGGCACGAAGCAAGCTGCGACGATCGACACTCATAGAGAGACCTTCTGTCTTGATCGGGGATCAGTCGTCAGCGTTTGAACACGCCGACCAGTTCTTCAATGACGCGCTCTTGCTCTCCACCATTCTTGGAACTCATGGCGCGCTGAACGCAGTGTTGCAGGTGTTGGCGTAACAGATCGGTTTCTACGCGCGCCAGCGCGGCGCGCACGGCCTCGATCTGATTGACCACATCGATGCAGTAGCGGTCCTCCTCGACCATCTTCTGTACGCCCCGCACTTGGCCTTCGATGCGCCGCAAGGCGCTTTCGACCTTCTTCGCCACAACTTTATCCACAGATACCCCCATAGGGTACTTGATACTGATACCCCCTATAGGTATATCGGGCCGTAACGGAACGCAAGCTCATACTGAGGAGATGGTCCACATGGCCCATTGCGACCACGCCGCGACACGCCCGGCTCACGATCACCGTCACATGCATGGCGGACCGCCGGTCGATCCCGAAACTGTGCCGGAAAGTGCGAAGTGGACCTGCCCCATGCACCCGGAAATCATTCGCGAAGGCCCGGGCTCGTGCCCGATCTGCGGCATGGCGCTCGAACCGATGATGACGGCCGCCGACGCTGGGCCCAACCCTGAACTCATCGATATGTCGCGTCGCTTCTGGATCGCGGCGGCGCTCACGCTGCCGGTGCTGGCGCTGGACATGGGCCGACATTGGTTCGGTCTCGAACTTGTGCCGCCGCACTGGAACGGCTGGGCGCAATTGCTGCTGGCGACACCGGTGGTGCTGTGGGGCGGCTGGCCGTTTTTTGAGCGCGGCCGGGCCTCGCTGCAGACGCGCAACCTCAACATGTTCACATTGATTGCGCTCGGCACCGGCGTGGCCTGGAGCTACAGCGTCATCGCCTTGCTGGCGCCTGGGCTTTTCCCGTCTGCGTTTCGCGACGACCACGGCCAAGTCGGCGTCTATTTCGAAGCCGCCGCCGTCATCACGACATTGGTGCTGTTAGGGCAGGTGCTCGAATTGCAGGCGCGCGAACGCACCGGCGGCGCCATCCGCGCACTGCTGGATCTCGCGCCCAAGACGGCGCGGCGCATCCGCGATGGACACGAAGAAGAAGTCGGGCTCGATGAGATCGTCGTCAGCGACAAGCTGCGTGTGCGTCCCGGTGAGAAGATTCCGGTGGATGCGATCGTTGTCGACGGCCGCTCGACCATCGATGAATCCATGGTCACCGGCGAGTCCATGCCGGTGACGCGTGAAGCCGGCGCCAAAGTAATCGGCGGCACGCTCAATCAGACCGGCGCTTTGGTGATTGAAGCCGAACGCGTGGGAAGCGACACGATGCTGTCGCGCATCGTGCAGATGGTGGCCGAGGCGCAGCGCTCGCGCGCGCCGATCCAGCGTCTCGCCGACAAGGTGTCTGGCTATTTCGTGCCGGCGGTGATTGTCATCGCCATCATTTCGTTCTTCATCTGGTGGGCGGTCGGGCCCGAGCCCTCGTTCTCTTACGGCATGATTGTCGCCGTCTCCGTGCTAATCATCGCCTGTCCGTGTGCGCTTGGCCTCGCTACGCCGATGTCGATCATGGCCGGCGTCGGCCGCGCTGCGCGCGCAGGCGTGCTGATCAAGAACGCCGAATCCATCGAACGCTTCGAAAAAGTCGACACGCTGATCCTGGACAAGACCGGCACGCTCACCGCCGGCAAGCCCGCCGTGGTTGCGATCGAGACCGCGGCTGGGGTCGAACAAGCCGAAGTGCTGCGCTTGGCGGCGAGCCTAGAGAACCAAAGCGAGCATCCCCTCGCCTTGGCGATCGTGGACGCGGCCCGCACGCGCGACATCGCGCTTCTCGAAGCGGCCGATTTCGACTCACCGACCGGCAAGGGCGTCATCGGCGTCGTGGAAGGCAAGGAGATCGCCCTGGGCGCCGAGCGCTACATGCGCGAACTCAATGTCGATACCACGTCACTGCACGCGACGGCCGAAGCGCTGCGCGGCGATGGCGCGACGGCGATCTATGTCAGCGTCAATAATGAAGCTGCCGGCGTTATCGGCATCGCCGATCCGGTGAAGGAAACAACGCCCGCGGCGCTCGCGGCTCTCCGCGCTCTGGGTCTGCGGCTTGTCATGGTGACGGGCGACAACCGAACAACCGCAGAGGCCGTCGCGCGTAAGCTCGGCATCGCCGACGTGGAGGCCGACGTTTTGCCCGAACACAAGGCTGACGTGGTTGCGCGCCTGAAGCGGGAAGGGCGCGTGGTGGCCA
>CALBSY010000176.1 GCA_937967725.1 uncultured Alphaproteobacteria bacterium
GGCATGCCGGCGGCGGCGGCGGCGGCGGCGGGTCCGCGATCGGCGGCAATGGCGGCGCTGGCGGGGCTGGCGGCGCAGGCGTGGTGCGGGTCTGGACTTACTTCTGAGCCCTTCGGGCTATGACGTAATGATGGTGACTCGGCTCCCTGCTGCTCACCGCATGGTCAAAGGCGCTTAGCGCCTCAAGGGCTGAGACGTGCTCGGGGTTCTCAGGATCGAAGCCTTCAATCGCCTTGGGCGGGAGCGCGCGCATGAGCACGTTCCCCCCGTATGGGATCGTTTCGACCTGATCGAAGGTCGCGCGGATCACGTCGGGAATGTCCCGGGTGCGGATGCTCTCAGAAGGATCGGCGGCGAGCTTAGGCGCAAGGACCGCCGGATCGAACGGGACGCGCATGGGCTCGGGCAGCATCGCCACGCCCTCATTGATAAGGGCGATCTCGCGCGCGCTGTAGGCGTAGCGGCGCGGGCCGGTGAAGTCCGAGGCGATCAGCGCGCCCCCGGGCATGAGCGCATCGTATAAGTTCTGAACGCACGCCTCGAGATTGGCGATGTGATGCAAGACGCCATTGGCAAGGATGATGTCGAACGTCTGGGCCGGCAGCGCGGGCTCGTTCAAGTCCATCACGGAGAGGCTGATTTCGGCGCCGTACTGCTCCTGGCCGCGCAGGATCGCGGCCTCGGCGTAATCGACCCCCGAGGCTTCGATCGCCAGGCCCGCGGTCTTGAAGTTCGCGGGCTTCTTTCCGTCCAAGCAACCGATTTCCAAGAGGTGCTTGGCCGGGCCCGCGCCCAGCACATGCCGAAGCGCCCACATGCTCGGGGCAAGGTCAGGGTTTCCCGTGATGCGTGCGTTGATCGTGCGCGCGCAAAACGAATACCAATTCGGGGCGTAGCCCTGCTTTGCGCCCCAGTAGGTTGCGGCCTCTGTCATGGGTCGCAACCTACCGGGGAAGGCTCGCCCCTGCCAACCCCTCTCCCCATCCTCTAGGGGGGATAATCGGGTTCATGGACACAGAGCTTTTGAACCGCGCGCTTCGCCCTGGTGCGATTGCGGCGCTGATTGTGGCGGGCGTTCTTTTCCTTATGGGCCTGGGTGGGATCATGCTGTTCCGCTACGCGGCCTTCGGCCAGATCGATTGGCAAGGGCTGGCCGCTTTCTGCTCCATGGTTCTGATCCCCACCATCAAGTGGATGAACGACCGGCACGTTGAGAAGCGCTCTGGGGTGGCTTCGGGCTATGCGCCTGCTCCCACCGGGGGGCTAGTCAACACGGCGGCCATCTCTTGAACCGGGCCCGCATGATCGAGCGGGGCTGCTGGGCCGCGCTCGGATTGGCCATGCTCTACTTCGTGGGCCGCGCGGCCTGGGCGGCTTTGCAATGACCCTGTTGCTGCTGGTCTCCCTGGTCGCGGTGACCTTCTTCATTCCCCTATCGTGGCTCGCATGGGTGCGGGGCGCTGCGGGGCGGCTGTGGGGGCGTGTCGCGGGCCGCGCGCGCGCTTCCCAGCCTTCCGCGCCGGAGCCCGCCCCTGAGGCCCCTAGCGCGCCTGCGGGGGTGAACCTGTGGCGCGCTGAAGTTATGGCGACCAGCGCGAACAAACCTATACTGGACGCCCCTGCACAGCCTAGCGGAGGCCGTTCGGTTAGCTGGGGCCGCGCGCTCGCCAATCTGGGCGGGTTCATCTGGCGCTATAAGTGGGCGCTGCTGGTGCTGGTCATCTTCATTTTCGGTGTGAGCGTGCTCCGGGGCTGTACGCCCGGCCTTCCTGGCTTCAAGAGCAAGGCGGACCTGCGCGCTGAGCTCCGCGAAGCCCGTGCCGAAAACGAGGCGCGCAAGACTGAGGCTCTGATCGCCGAATACGCCGGCCGCCGCGGCGATGAAACCCAGGCGCGGGAGCGCCGCATTGAAAGGGCCGTTTCGCAAGGCCAACGGGAAATTGAACATGCGAGCACGCAAGACGATTTCGATGCTCTCTATCGGGCTTATGCTGGCGCTTACGGCCGCGTGTGGAACGACAGTCCAGACCCGGGCGATGATGATCCCGCTTCGCGCGGATCTGAGCGAGTGCGTAGCCCTGGCGCCTATGGCGCCTGAGGCGCTGCAGCCGGCCCCCGAGCAAGAGGAAGCCCGCCAAGCTGTGATCCGCGAGCGGTCGCTGTGGATGGCGCGCGACCTCTACCAAGCCGGGGCCACGCGCGCGATGTGTGAGCGCAACGCTGAGCTGGTGGACTTGATCCGGCGCAACAACGAGGCGGCGCAACAGTGAAAGTCACCCCCGAGCAAGCCCAAGCCTGGAAGCGCGAATACGAGGCCGGCAAAGGGGTTTTGGACATCCAGGCCGGCTACGCCGCGGCCGGGATCAAGATCGCCGCCGAAACCATCAGCCACGCGATCAAGAGCGCGGGGGCTCAGATGCGCAAACCAGGCGGAGGCCACAAGGGCCGCGTTTACACCGCGCAGGCATTGGAAGCTAAGCGGCTGGAGTCGGGGCGCTGATCCGGCCCAGCCCGGCGCTGGTCATGCGGCGCAGGTATTGCCGTTCTCTTTGTCACGCGCGCGAAACCACTTATAGACCGTCGAGGGGTGGCGGTTCACCTTGGCGGCGATCTCAGGCACCTCGAAGCGCCCGCGCATGGCGAAGGCGATAGCTTTGGCGTCCTGCCACTGGGCGATTGGCACTGGCGCCGGAGGCTGAGGCGGCGGCGCCACTTCGTCGGCGCGCGCTGGCGTTGCGGTGGCGAAATGCGAGAGCCAGCCAAGCGTGAGAATGGCGACCGCGCGGCGAAGCCAATGCACATTGGCGCTGCTCGTGGCGCGCTTCTCCGGCTCGAGCGCGAGCGCCAACGGGAGCGCCACTGGCTTTGGCGGCTCGCGCCCACGCTCCGCCACTGCGTAGCCCCAAGGCTCGAGCACCGCCCAGGCAAGGAAAATCAGGAACACCGCCAAGGCGATAGTCCAGTCCTGCGCGGCCTCGCGCGGGAGTGGCGGGCGCTCGCTCAACTCGCGCTGCGCCTCCGGCAGGCGCGCTCTGGCGACCGCAGTGGCGGCCTCGAAAGCGGCCAGCGCCACTCGTTGGCGTTCCGCCACTGTATTGGCGGTGTCCTCTGGCAGCTTTTGGCGCTCGGCCTCGATCGTCGCCACAAGGCCTGCGATCTCGCCAGTGAGCGCCACGCGCTCGGCTTCGCGCACCTCGAAGGCCGCCCGGTGCGCCGACTGCAGCACCACTTGCGCGCCCTTGTCGGCGGAGTAGGCCGCGAAGAAAACCGCCACGGCATAGAAGGCGAAGGCGCCAATGCGCCAGATCACATGGGCGTGGGCCAAGCGGGCGAAGTTCACCACCGCGCACGCGGCGATGACCTGAGCGGCAAGGCAAGCGACCGCGGCCACGGCATAGACCGGCCAGAGCGGGCTCAGATCGGCCCAGGATCGCGCGGCGTAGGCGTCCAGCGCGCGCGCGGCGTCGGCCCAGCCGAACACGCCAAAGGCCGCCAGCGCCACGCTCATAACGATCAGGGCGAGCTTGAAGGCAATGTTTCGGAGGCGGGGAGGCTGGTTCACAACAGCCCAATCTGGCGCGGCTTTCTTAAGCCCTCATTAACTGCTTGCGGTCGATTCTGTGGACACACCACAGACCGGTGCGCGGCGGCTGGCTCGGGAAGGGCGGCTAGCTAGCGCTGGCGAGGCAGGGACAGACGTTGGGTGCGGCGGCCGCCTAGACCCCAACAGCGTCATCCTAAAAGCCGCCGTTCCGCCGCGCTCCCGTCTGTGGTGTGCCCCTTCCTTCTTACAGGTGACTTGGCCGCTCGAAAGGGCGGCCATTTTGTTTGAACGCGCGCAAATCATGGTAGGGTGAAGCGTCGCGGCGGCGTGGAAAGCAGACACGCGTGGAATACCGATTTCTACATGCTCGGCTCTGACCGCATCGGTCGGCAGATTGAATGGCGAGCCGCCGGAGTAGCGCCCGGCCCGCGACACAATTGGTCTCGCTCGGGGCAGGTGAGGCAAGGGTAATTCGTGGTGGGTTCACGCAAGCCCCCTTCTGGTCGGGAGGGGATAGGATTTAAGTGATGAAAGCCCTCCGCCCGATCATCGCGCTCAATGTTGGGGATGTTCAACGGGCCGAATTGCCCGATTGGAAACCGGCCCTGGCCTGGGTCAAGCCCACCGCTCTGCTCGTTGATGAAGGCTACCAGCGCTCTCTCTCCGATCGCAGCGCCAAGTTGATCGCACGCATCGTCGCCAATTGGAATTGGGCCAGCTTCAAGCCTCCTGTCGTTGTCGAGGCGGAGAACGGGCTTCATGTGATCGACGGCCAGCACACCGCTATTGCGGCGGCCACGCACGGAAAAATCGAAGCAATCCCGGTGTTTGTCGTGAAGGCGGGCGCCACCATCGACCGCGCGCGGGCGTTCGTTTCGCATAATCGAGACCGCGTTGTGATGACCCCGCAAGCACTCCATCACGCGCTGGTGGCGGCCGGGGATGAGGACGCGCTGACCATCGAACAAGTCTGCGCGCGGGCAGGGGTGAAGATCCTGCGGCTCCCGCCGTGGAACGGCGGCTATCAGCCCGGCGAAACCTCTGCGGTCGGCGCCATTCGCTCGCTGGTGAAAAAGCGTGGCGCGATGGGCGCGCGCCGCGTGCTGGAAATCCTCGTGGCCGCGCGCTGCGCGCCCGTGAGCGCCGATCAGATCAAGGCCGTGGACTTGCTTGTCCATGACAAGGACTACGCCGGCGCGGCCCCTGAGCGCATCGCAGCGGCGATTATGCGGAGCGGGCAGGAGATGCTTGGCGAGGCCGCGCAAATGGCGGCGGCGAAAAGCTGGCCGCGATGGAAGGCGCTGGCCGTTGTCCTCGCCCGCAAGACGCGCGCCCGCTCTCAGACGGCGGACGCCGCATGATCGGATGCCCTCTCTGCGAAGCCAAGGATGAGCGCATTGCGGACCTTGAGGAGCAAGTCCGCATGCTCCAAGGGCTGCAGCAAACCGAGATGGTGGCGCCGATCGAATGGCAACTGACCATGAGCGAGGCCCGCGTCATCAGCCTTCTGCTCACCCGCGACGTGGCCACGAAAGAGGCGATCTTGCACGCGCTCTATTCCGACCGACCTGAGGAGCCGCCAGAGATCAAGATCGTGGATGTGTTTATCTGCAAAGCGCGCAAGAAGCTCGCCCCGTTCGGGATCGAAATCGAAACCGTGTGGGGCAGGGGCTATCGGATTCCGCGCCGCGCAGATGTCCTTGAAGGCATCAGCACCGCAGCTTAGGCGCCTAACCTAACACCTTGTATGCGAGGCGACGCGCCCAGACCGCGCAGAAAACACCTCGCTTAAGAGGTGGTCACGAGCCGCGCGCACGCTCCAACACGCTCGACACCGCCGCGATCGCCGGCAGATCAACCACCGGATTATGCACGACATAATGCTTGGCGGCCGTGGCGGTCGTGTCGTTGATGTGGTTGGCAGCGACCTGCAGATCCCCGCCCGTTTCGATGTGAACGAAGGTCGCGCTCGAGCGCCTGAGGTCATGCGTCCTGAGCCCCGCCAGCCCCGCGCGCTTATAGACGGCCACGAGCCCGTGATAGGGGTTGCGAACCGGCTTGCCGCGCCAGGAGATGACGTGCTCGCACTCCTCATCCCGGGCCTCATAGGCGCGCTGGAGTAGGGCATAGAGCGCATCGTCCATGGGCTTATCGCCACGGCGCTTCTTGCTGCGTTCGCTCGCTTCCTCCGTGCTCCTGAACCGGATCACGCGCTGCTCGAAATCGACGTGGGCCCACTTCAAGGCCAGGATCGCGCCGCGGCGCTGGCCCGTTCTCAGGGCGAGCTCGATCAGCAGCCGCAGGTGATCGGGGGTTTTCATCTCGTCGGCCGCCTTCAAGAGCGCCGGCAGCTCGCGCATGGCGTCCAGGCAGCGTTCCCGCGGCGATCCATTGGGCGGAAGCTTGATGACCGGCTCATCCCCGCGCCCAATCATCTCCTCCTCAACCGCGAACCGAAACACGGTTTTCAGGATCGACACCCGCTTGCGCACGGTGAACGGGGAGAGCCCCGCCTCGCGCCACGCCTGGCACTGGGCCTTCACGCGCTGCTTGGATCCTTGCGCGAAGTCGGCAACCGTCATTCCACCCCAGAGCGCGCGCGTGGCGCGGAGATGATAGTCGAGGCTTTGAGGGTTCTTGCACCGGCGCTCGGCGTAGGGGTTCCGGCGATCGGCAAGATAAGCGTCCATCAGATCGGAGACCGTCAGGGCGGGGGCCGCTTCTGCGGCAGGCTGTGCGTTCTGCATGACGTGAGCTTAGCAGACTGCGGAACAAAGAAAGAACGGATATCATTAACCGTGTGCAATGTTGGTCGGTTGGGTGTGAGAAAGTTGTGGGGCATCGGCATCGCGCGGTTTTTCCGCTGATATTTCCGAGCGCTACGGAAATGGCGTCAGCCTTGGTAAGGCTGAGGTCGGGAGTTCAATCCTCCCCGACGGCACCATTTCCTTTCAATAGGTTAGCCCCGTTTGCGAGGGGGTTGGCGTGTCGTTTTCGTGCAGAACGTGGCGCGAACCTGACGCGCTTTCTGTGAGATAGCTGTGAGGTCTGTTCCGGGTGGGTTTGCGAGGCGTTCCAGCCTCAGCCGGCGGCGTCTTGGCTCGGGGAGGGGAGAGCCAGCGGGCGCGGACGAAGCCCGTCCCTGATCTCCCAGCCGTGCGCCAGCACGTCCTCTGCGAGGTCGGCTGTGCCCACATGAATGTAGCGCATGGCCAGGTCCGTTGAGGCCCAGCCGCCTTGCTGCATCACCCAAGGCAGATCGCGCGTCACCGCATAAGCCCACGTCGCCCAGGTGTGGCGGAACACATGCAAGTGGATGCGCGGGACATCCTCGCGCCGCGCAATCTCGTTCAGCAATTGGCGCGCGCGCTTTGACGCTTGCTGGCGCCGCTCGAGCCCGATCAGCTTGACCGTGCGCGCCAGCGATCGGTTCTCTTCGATCTCGGCGCGCTCGCTGTCGCTGGCGGCCTCGAGCGTTTCGCGCTCTGTGATGCGGCGCAGGATCGTGTTGATCGCGTCGTATCCGTGCCAGGGGTCGCCATCGGGCTTGCGCCACACCGCGCCCTTTCCGCTCGCCGGCCGCGGAGGCAACACCGCGCGCACGCGCATTTGCAGATCCACCCCGCGCGCTTTCCTGGCCTTGGTGTCCTCTTCCCATAGCGTGAAGCGATGGCCCGCCGGTGTGACATCGGCCCAGTCCAAGGCGAGCATTTCGCTTGCGCGCGCGCCGGTGCCAACGTAGGCGGTGATGAGCGGCTTGATGTGGCCAACGCGCGCAAGCCACCATTCTATGTGCTGAGGCGTGCGCCAGTCGAGGCGACCTGGCGGCGGGGTAGGGCGCTTGATGCGCCGCGGCTGCAGGCCCCAAGCGTGCGCGGCCCAGTGCATGACGGCGCTGACGGGCGTGTAAACCTTGCGCACGCGCGTTGTGTCGGCCGCCTGGTCTGCCGGGTAGAGCTCAAGCGCTAGATCATCGATCACGTCCTGGGTGATGTCCGATAGCTTCCGATCGCCAAGCGCCTGCAGGATGGGAACGAGAAGGGGATTATCGGGATGGCCGGTGCGCGGCTTCAGATAGCCCAGCGCCGCCTCAGCAAAGGTCCGCTCCGGCTTCTTGCCTAGGACGACTTGCTCATAGATCTCGCGCTCGCGCTTTTCTTTGACCCCGAGTGCGTCCCGTTCGACGCGAGTTCTAGTGCTTTCATCAACGGGCTGTCCGTGGTGCGAGCCACGGAGGTAGAAGATGCCGCTCTTCGGGTTCTTGTAGAGGTAGAGGGCCATGATGGGGCGGCGTCCTCGGTTGCTGCGAAACCAATCTCGGCCTCAAGCCGCTCGAATTGCAAGGGGGTGAGCGTGCGCCGGTTGGATTGGGGGAGACGGGTGAAGAGCCCGCGGTTTGGCCGCGCGTCAAGGAACTGGCGCAAGCGCCGCCAGCTCACGCCTAAGCGCCTCGCTGCTTCCTTGTCGGTGATGGGCCAATCGCTCAACGTGAAACTCGTTCAAGTCCTGTTACTGATGGGGCTCACTCAGGCCGTTCTGGCGGGCACACGCACAACTGGCTTGAGCGCGTTCTTTACGATTTGAAGCGTGTCGATGTAGTCGGCCCCGGCGCGCATGCGACGGATGACAAGCTCGATGATCTGCCGCGCTGCTGTGCCAGGCTCAACGCCAGCGTCCTCCGTCGCGCGACGGAAAAACTCCTTGTCCTCTGGCGAGAGGCGCACTGTCACCGGAACGCGGTTCTCACTCATCTCGCACCCTGCCCACGCTTCCGCACAACGTCACCCGACGCATCGGTGATCTCGGTGTATTGGCCCTCTGGGCCAAACCCGATCACAGTGGATAGTCCATGCACAATGTATTCTCTGCCGTTATTAAGGCGCACCATGTACGCGCCACGGTCCCAGAAGAGAGGGCCAACAAGCGGAAAGCGTTTGAGCCAAAGCGGGGCCTTCATCTCTCATTCCTCCGGTGGGGTAGGGGCCGGTTGCTTGTAGCCGCCTGACTTGCCGAAGCGGCTGAGCTTGCAGTAGGTCTCGCGCGACCCCGCCTTGAACTCGGTGTCGCTGCCGTCCGCGAGCGTGCGTATCTTCACGCGATCATGGGCGACGCTGAGGACTTTGACGCGTCGCACTTGGTCCGTGCCGAAGTCGTAATCCTCAACCCAAATGCTGCCGACGAAATCGTCCCTCACGATTTGTCCTCCGCCTGATCTGGCCTCGATAGGCCGCTTGTCAGCGAGGAAATGCGGGCAAGAGTATCAGCGGCAAGCTCTCCGGGAATTGCCTCAAGTGCGGCGGTTGCCTCATCTAGCGCCGACATGGCGATGCTGAGGTCACGCCCACGCCGCCGAAATCCTTCTGCCAGCAAGCCAAGTTCCTCCACCTGCTTAGAGAGGGCGGCGATGGTTTCGTTGGCGGCCTCGATTTGCTCAACGAACGAAGCGTAGCGCCCGCGTATCCAGCGCTCGGCTTCGAGGCGGGAGATTTCTCTATCGCGCTCTGGGCAAACATAAGTGTGCGGGCATGAAAGCACGGCAATCATGGTTGCGAGGTCGTCATTCACGACTGCTCTCCCTGCGACCTTGTTTTGCTGGACAGGATGGCGAAGCTGATCGTCGCCCCCGCAACGAGGATAGCTGCCGGAAAGTGGCGAGCATCAGTCCTACTACCCATCTGGCTAGACAAATCCGCTTCCGTCAGCACCA
>CALBSY010000177.1 GCA_937967725.1 uncultured Alphaproteobacteria bacterium
GGTTCAGCTCTACGCTGTTTCCGTCTACATCCAGATGTCTCACTCCTTCTCTCTGCCCCCAGCATTTCGGCCTCCAAGCGCGCAAACCCTGAAAATAATCTTTGGTGCGGTTGGAGCCTTCGAGATCGTAGATCATCTCGTACTTGGCTGCACGCAGCCGTTTGATTAGCCCCGTTATCGCCTGCGGCTCCTTCGGTTTGCCGTCGGCCATGACTGCGTCGAAGTATGGGCACTGACTCGCCAGCTCGCTGGTGGCTTCGGTGGTGAGCAATGTGATGTGCGCGCCGACATGGAAATCTCGGATGCGTTTGGCGGCGGCGAGCGCGGCGATGAAATCGGCGAGACCGCCGAGCTGGATCACCAGCACGCGCTTGGCGTCGCTTAATTCGCCCTTCTGCGAGGACTTGCGCCACATCATTACTCTGCTCTCCCGCACCGCCCTTACAGGACCGGCGCTCCCTCAGGTTTGGCCGCCCGCTCACCCGCTGCGGCGCTAATAACGCGCTGATAGACCGCCATTGTGGCGGTTTGGAGCGCTTGCTTCGAATACAGGTTGCGCGCGCGGTCGCGCCCTTTCTCGCCCATCGCCGCGCGGGCTTCCGGGCCCAGATCAATCATGCGTTCGATCGCGCCTGCAAGGGCCTGCGCTGCGCCGGGCGGAGCGAGGAAACCCGTTTCGCCCTCGATCACGGTTTCGGTGTAGCCACCGAGATTGGTTGCGATCACCGGCACGCCCATCGCTTGCGCCTCTATCGCCCCACGCCCGAACGCTTCCGCCTCAATGACCGGGAACACCGCAAAATCGGAGGCGGCGAACGCCACCGGCATTTGCCGCAAGTGGCCAACAACCGCCACCACGTCTTGTAGGCCCGCCGTTTCTATCGCCGCGTTCATTTCGTCAACGTAACCGGCGCGGCCTTGCGGATCGCCGGCGAGGATCACCTTGAGCGCGCCAGGGCGGCGTTGCTCGATCATTGCGATGGCGTCGATCAGCACGAGCTGGCCTTTCCAGCGCGTGAGACGGGCAGGAGCAATGATGACGCATCGCGCGTCGTTAGGCGCAACGTTCCATTCCGCACGCATAGCCGCGATGTCGGCATCGCTTATGACGCTACGGTCGAACACGCTGAGATCGACGCCGCGCGGAATCGAGACCAGACGCTCGC
>CALBSY010000178.1 GCA_937967725.1 uncultured Alphaproteobacteria bacterium
CCACCAACTCGACGTTCGCCTCCCCCTGCAACCGACCCGCGTGCAGGTCCCGTACGAGAATACGCTGGGCGGCTTCGAGCTGTTCGACCGCGGCGTGACTCACCCGGGCCCCGAGCTCGTCGGCTTCTTCGGTGCCCCCGGCGTCCGCATTGAATTCGATGTCCGCATCATTGCCGTCGGCTTCGCCTGAAAGCAGCGCTTCCAACTCTGCCTTCGCCGCACGCTCTTGCACTTGCCGCAGCGTCGCGAGCGCTTCGTCAACCAGGGACTCATCGCCCTCGGCATCAGCCATCTCGGCGAGTTCAACGGTATCCTTGAGTTCGCGTTCGAGCGAGAGGACGGCGCTCATGCCCGCGTCGAGCTTATTGCGCTCGCGCATGAGCTTCTGCGCTTTCTCCGGATCGTTCCAAAATTCGGGCCGCTCGGAGAGCGCGTTCAGTTCGTCGAGCCGAGTCTGAGCGCGATCCCAGTCAAAGACGCCTCCGCAAGAGGGCGACCGCGGATTCAATCTGGTCAGCGAGGTTTACGATATCGGCGCGCATGCTCAGGCACTCGGGAAAGATCAAGAATTGGAGTTCGGATTTAAGCGAGGGGCCTCGAAACGCAAGCGTCTCACACGCCTGCGGCCCCCTCGCCTAATACAATCCGCCCAGATCTTCCGACTCGCGCTGTTCTTGTTGCGGCCGCGGCGCGTCGCCTTCGGTGGGCGAGTAGACGCCAGTAATGCCCGACAGCACGCGCGGGTCGATCGGATCGGTGCCCCCGAACACGAACGGCGAACTCACGACATCGCGTGTCGGCTCCGTGTCAGGCCTGAACGCCTCAAGGATGGTTTGTGTGGTCTCGCCGCTCGGCAACAGGCCGGTCTGATAATCGACGCGCACCAGCCGCACGCCGCTCGGGATACGGAATGGGGTCGCGGGCGTGTCGCGCAGCGCTTCGCGCATGAAGTCGCGGAACACGGGCGCAGCGATGCGGCCGCCGGTTTCGCCTTCACCCATGTCGCGCGGCTGATCGAAACCGGCCCACACGCCGACCACGAGGTCCGGCGAGTAGCCGATAAACCAGGCGTCCTTATAATCGTTGGTGGTGCCGGTCTTGCCGCCGAGCGGCACGCCCAGGGCGCTGACTACTGTCGCGGTCCCGCGGTCAACGACGCCCTGCGTCATCGACACGATCTGATAGGCTGTCACCGGATCAATCACCTGCCGGCGCACGTCCGGCAAAGTCGGCGGGGTCATGCCGCGACGCCATTCGGCGTTGCACTCAGCGCATTCGCGCTGATCGCGGCGGAACACGGAGTTGCCGTTTCGGTCCTGAATGCGGTCAATCAGGATCGGTTGAATACTGCGCCCGCCATTGACGAAAACGCCGTAGGCGGTGGTCATGCGCAACAGCGTGGTTTCGCCGGCGCCAAGTGCGAGCGAGAACACAGCCGGCGTATTCTCGCCGTAAACGCCGAGACGCTGGCCATAGTCAAGTACGCGCTCGGGGCCCATCTCATAGGCCACGCGCGCCGTCATGGCGTTGCGCGAAAGCTCCAGCCCGCGCCGCAGCGTAGTCGGACCATAGTACTGGCGCGAATAGTTTTCCGGCGACCAATTGCTGCCGTCTCCCGCTGCAATGGCCAGCGGTCCGTCGTCGACCAGCGTCGACGGCGTCAGTCCATAATCGAGCGCGGCGGCGTAGACGATCGGCTTGAACGACGAGCCCGGCTGGCGTTGCGCCTGGGTGGCGCGGTTGAGCCCGTTGGCGTCCTCGAGACGATAACCGCCGACCATCGCCAGCACACGACCGGTGTGCGGATCCATCGCCACCAGCGCGCCTTGGATTTCCGGCACCTGTTTCAGCGTGTAGCGGCCGTTCGAACCGCGTGTGACATAAACAATGGCGCCGCGCGAAAGCGCGCGCGACTGCTCACGCCGCGCGCCCTGCGCGGCCCATTGCGCGTCGTCATTGGTGATGCGGCCGGTCGCGCCGTTTTCGTCAGTGACGGTGATGGCGCCGCCGCCGGTGGCGGTGACCATGGCCCGCAGCCAGCCGGTCAGCGCCGGCGCCGCCGCGGCTTCGCGCAATTGCGCCTGCACGTCGCCGGAAGGATCGCCCGAGCCGAGAGGACCGCGCCACGCATGGCGGCGGTCGTACGCTTCCAGACCAGCGTGCAGTGCGCGGGCGGCCGCGAGCTGCAAACGCGTGTCGATGGTCGAGCGGATCGAGAGCCCGCCGTCATAGAGCGCGTCTTCGCCGTATTGCGATTGCACCTGGCGGCGCACTTCTTCAACGAAATGCGACGCCGCTACGTATTCGTCGCCGGCAAGGCGGTCGACCGTAGTCAGCTCCTCTGCGCGGGCGGCTGTGGCTTGTTCTTCCGTGATGTAGCCACGTTCGAGCATGCGCCCGATCGCGTAGTCGCGCCGCGCCACGGCGCGGTCGTGGTGACGCACGGGATGATAGTTCGCCGGGCCTTTCGGCAGGATCGCCAGGTACGACGCTTCCGCGATCGTGAGTTCGCTGAGCGGCTTATTGAAATAGTTGAGCGAGGCCGCAGCCACGCCGTAGGCGCGGTTTCCGAGATAAATCTGATTCAAATAGAGTTCGAGGATGCGGTCCTTGTCGAGCGCGCGTTCGATCCGTTGCGCCATCAGCGCTTCACGGAATTTGGTATAGACGGCGCAGAACAGCCCGCCGATGCCGCCCGAGCATTCGGCGGCGCGGCCGGTGAGCATATTGCCCGCCACCTGCTGCGTGATCGTCGATGCGCCTTCGAGGCGCCGCCCGCTCAACACGTTGCCGACGTTCGACAACATCGCGCGCGCGATGCCGGCGTAGTCGAGGCCCTGGTGTTCGAAGAAGCGCGCGTCTTCGACGGCGACGAAGGCATTCTTCACATGGTCGGGAATTCGCTCGATTGGCACGAACACACGCTGCTCACGCGCGAACTCGGCCACCAGTGCGCCGTCGCCAGCGTGAACGCGGCTCGTCACCGGCGGTTCGTAATCCTGCAATTCAGCGAGGCTCGGCAACCCTTGCAGCGCCGCGATCAGAAACCCGACAACCGTGAGCACGCCAACGCCCGCGACGATGGCGAGGCCGATCAAAACACGCCGCCAGATCGGCGGGCGATCGGGATCGCGATAATCCTCGTAGTCGCGATCGTCGCGATCGCGCCAGGATTGCCGTTCGTAAGGATCGTCCCGCAACATGGGGCCCCGCTTCTGCGTCCGGAGAAACGCCCGCCTCGCCCTGCTTTGCGGCGCGATTAAGGCCGGCGCGGTTTCTGTAACCTATCGCAAGATTCGCGCCTATTTTAGGCGCTGGCGTAGAGCTGAGGTGTGGCGAAATAGGCGTCCACAGCCCCTGCCATGGCCTCGGCCATCTGCTCGCGGTTGGTCGGATCGGAGAGCCGGCGCTCGTCGGTAACGTTGCTGAGAAATCCGGTCTCGATCAGCACCGCCGGCACATCCGGGGCCAGCAATACGAAGAATCCGGCGCTGCGGTGCGTATTGCGCAGCAAGGGCGCGACTTGGCCGAGGCGGGGGATAACCGTCTGCGCGAACTGGGCCGAGCGGTTAGTGGTTTCCCGCTGCG
>CALBSY010000179.1 GCA_937967725.1 uncultured Alphaproteobacteria bacterium
TAGCTCAATGGTAGAGCCACAGCCTTCCAAGCTGAAGACGAGGGTTCGATTCCCTCTACCCGCTCCATCCGGCGCTCAGCACGCGCCATAGGCGACAATGCGTGGGCGCCGGCGCCCATTTGTGCGGCTTCTGCACTGCAATCGCATGCGTGCGTCTTCCGATGGGTTGGCCGTTTGCCCGTCACGGTGAATAATGCCGGCCGTTCCTGAGGCCTTGAACGGGGAGGCGGCCATGCCGCTGGCAAGGGCGATACCTCGGACGATCGCGATGCTGCTCGGGCTGGCGCTCGTGGCATGCGCGGCTCCGAATGCGCCGTTCGCGCGCAGCGCGGCGCCGGTTAGTGATGTCACCTCCGGCGGAACGGCTCAAATGCCGCGAGAAATTCGCTCGGGCGTCGCAGAGATGGCGATTCAGCGCGTGGAGGAGAGTGTCTCTCCCGACGAGGTGGCCGCCGCCATTACGCCGCTGATCTCAAATGCGACGATATGCATGCGCTGGCCCGCCCTGTGGATGGAACGGGTGCAGCGCAATTCGTTCGTCGTGCGCTACGCCTTGATGGCGCGAGATTGGGGCGAAGGGGCCTCGGCAGCCGCCGAGGCGCGCATGGAGGAGTTCGTCGCGGCAGGCTTCCTCGACAAAGCGCCCGCGGACGCGCTCGATCCGCGCGCCGTAGAATACACGCTCACTGCGGCGGGCCACGAGAACCTGGCTGGCATAGTCGAACCTGGGCGCCGTCCGCGTTTTTGTGCGCCGGCCGAACGGCAATTGGTGGAGATCACCAGCATGGAATGGGGCGAGTATCCGTGCGGAACATTGTTGGTGCGTTTCACCCACAGCGCCGACGATTGGCCCTCATGGGCGCGCTCTGACGCCACTCGCGCGCGTCTGGCGTCGACGTGGCCGGCAATAGGCGAAGCCACTCCGGGCACGATTTCACTCAGCCGGCAATGGTACCGGCGCGACGTCGTGCCAAGCGGATACAGAAACGGATCGCTGCGTTCGCTCTGTTACGACGCTAGCCGACAGGTGGTGACCGGCGACGATCTCAACCTGTCGGCGCCGCCGCTCGATTAGTAGCGCGCGCGCAGGCCGGCGAACGCCCCAACTCCCGGAGCGCGATAGCCCACGGCTTGCTCGTAGATTTCATCGGTCGCGTTCTCCACGCGGCCGAACGCTTCGATGTGCTCGGTAAGCCGCCAATCGCCGGTCACAGCGAGCGTAGTGAAGCCATCGAGCGTCACGCGTGTAGCCGGGAAAGTGGCGAAATCGTCGTCGGTGATCTCGCCAACGTAGCGCACCACGGCGCCAATGCCGCCGCGATCGCCGCCGGCGCGCCAGAACACGCCGAGACTGGCGCTATGCTGCGGCCGGCGAATTTCCTGCACGCCATTCTGCTCCGCGTCGAGCCAGGCATATGACGCCTCGACCTCCCAGCCTTCGCCAAAGCGTGCGTCCAACGTCGCTTCGAGCCCCCGCTGTTCGGACGGCGTGGTGAGGTTGAACGGGGTGGAGAAGAATCCGCCCGAGATTTCGTTCTCAAGTTCGGCCTGGAAATAAGTCAGGCCCAGCCGCGCATCGCCGCTTAAAAAATCGTAGTCGGCGCCGACCTCCCAGCCGCGCGACACTTCGGGCTCGAGATCGGGATTGCCAACGAAGAACGGGGGATCGAAGCCGAACAGTTCATAATTGGTTGGGTTCTTGACGCCGGTTCCGAACGCACCCCGCAGGCGAAGCACATCCGTCGCGCGCCAGCTTGCTTGCAGGCGATACGTGTCAGCATCTTCAAACCGCGAATTATCGTCGTGGCGCAAGGCGAGACTCACGCCGACGCGCTCGTTGAGCGCAAGGTCGTAGGCGGTCACAAAACCCGTGGTTTCCAGCACGCGCTCTTGTAGCGCGCTCGGCGGCGTGAACGGGCCGGGCGGCGACGCGTTCCGATAAGTTTCGCGCTCGTAGTCGATCGCGCCGGTCAGTGTGTGCCGGAGCTCGCCCCCGCTAAAGCGATAAGCGGTGACGTAAGACGCTTTCTCTCGCATCCCGTCGACGAAGTTCAGAAAGAATGGCGAATAGTCTCGCCGCCGCCCATCGACATATTGCAGCGTCAGCGAATGTGTCCACGCATCGTCAAGGAGCGTGAGATCGGCCGCCGCCAGCCCATAGAAGGCGTCGTACGTGTAGTTGTCCGGCGCATCGACGGGCGCGCCGAAACTCGCATCGTCCGCATCGCCCTCTGAATGCGTCACGCGGGCAACGCCGCGCAGCGTTAGCGCATCCGTCGCCTCGAACGAGCCCCGCGCTGACAGCGCCCTGTTCCGGTAGCCGTCATCCTCGCCGCCAACACGCGAGATATTGGCGCCATCGGTGGCGTAGATCGACGCCGAAATTGCCCCTTCGAAGCGCTCGCCAGCGCCGGCGACGCGCAGACTCGCCGCTCGCGTGCGGAACGAACCGCCCTCGACGCGACCGCTGAATCCGGGCGCATCTCGTCCAGACGCCGTAATGTAGTGGACGACGCCGCCGATCGCGTCCGACCCATAGAGCGCGCTTTGTTGGCCGCGCAGCACCTCGACGCGCGCCACCTCGTCGGCGATTAGCGCGGCGAAATCGAATTCGCCCTGAAACGGATCGTTGGCTTCGACGCCATCGATCAGCACCAGCGTGTGATTGCCTTCCGTCCCACGTAGTCGCACTGCGGTGAGTCCGCCGAGCGCGCCCTGGCGGCTGACGTTCGACGACGGCGACTCATGGAGAATGTCGACGACGCTGCGAATTTGACGCCGTTCGAGGTCTTCCGCTGTGAACACGCTGGCCGAGCCGCCGTACAGGTTGCTCGCCACACCGCCGGTGCGTGACGCTGTGACGATGACTTCTTCGCCCTCTTGTGCCTGCGCTAGGCATGGCGAGAAGCTGAAGGCCGCGGCTGCGGCGCTAAGCAGAAAGGTAAGTCGCATTGGAGATGCTCCCCTCAGCGCGCCCTGGCCCTCTGCAGGCGCGGTTCAGCAGCGAGAGCGGGGCGCGGATGCGCAGGGCCGCCCGCGTCGCTGCTGCGGAGACATCCGGTTCGGTCGGCTGATCCCGGCCGTCGAACGAGCGACGCGCGCCGGCAGGTCTCCTGGCTCACGGCTCAATCGCTGCCCCGCCGCCTTCCCGCCCGAGGGCAGTGGCGTGTGGCGGAGCGCTCGCCGCTCACAGTTGCGGGCACAGCCGCGGACTTGGGGCGCAGCCCCGCACCGCGTTCCCTCTTCACGTCCAATGGACGACCGTCGCGTAACGGGACTTCTAGCCGCGCATGCCGCAGCCGCCAAGCGTCCACACAGGGCTTGACGTGAGCCCCGCGCCAGCTAAAGACGCGCACCTTATACGCGCTTCGGCCGGGCCGTAGCGCTCCTCAGCTTTTGGAACGCCGGAGAGACAGGGACCAGATCATGGCCAAGGAAAAGTTCGAGCGGAACAAGCCGCACTGCAATATCGGCACGATTGGCCACGTCGATCACGGCAAGACGACGCTCACGGCTGCGATCACCATGACGCTTGCCAAGTCCGGCGGCGCCACGGCGAAAAAGTACGAAGAGATTGACGCCGCGCCCGAAGAGAAGGCGCGCGGCATCACGATCAATACGGCTCACGTCGAGTACGAGACTCAAAACCGGCACTATGCGCACGTCGACTGCCCCGGGCACGCCGACTACGTGAAGAACATGATCACCGGCGCCGCGCAGATGGACGGCGCCATCCTGGTTGTGTCCGCCGCGGACGGCCCGATGCCGCAGACGCGCGAGCATATCTTGCTCGCCCGTCAGGTCGGCGTGCCGGCGCTCGTCGTGTTCATGAACAAGGTCGACATGGTCGACGACGCCGAGTTGCTCGACCTCGTTGAAATGGAAGTGCGTGAACTGCTTTCCAGTTACGAGTTCCCCGGTGACGACGTGCCGATCGTGAAGGGTTCGGCGCTCGCGGCGATTGAAGGCCGGGACGCCGCGATCGGCGAGGAGAAGATCCTCGAGCTGATGACGGCGGTCGACACGTA
>CALBSY010000180.1 GCA_937967725.1 uncultured Alphaproteobacteria bacterium
TCGATCTGCTCGGAGTTGAACTCCTCCGAGGGCAGCACCTTGTTCAGCTCTTCGTGGGTGACGAAGCCGCGCGCCTTGGCGGCCTTGATCATCTTCTTCACCGCAGCGTCGGAAAGGTCCAGGATCGGGCCGTCCGGGGCTTCCTTTTCTTCCGTCGCTGTGTCTTCGGCTTTTGCCATCTCTAATCAGTCTCTTCTCAAACGAAATAGGTACGAAGTTTCAGGCGACCAGCCCGTCATTGTGTCCCGCGTCATCCTCGGCGGGCTCATCCAGCTTGGCTTCGCGGGCGCGCGCCTCGATGGCGCGGACTTCGCGGCTGAGCGCCTGGAAGCGGGCGAAGGCTGCGTCGTCTCCAGCTGCCGCACGCTCGCGCAATTCGGCCAATTCCTCCCTGATCGCCGGCAGCACCACCTGATGCGTCACCAGGGCCAGCCATTCGGCTGGATTCAGCGGAGCTGAGGCTGGGGCGCCGCGGTCCTCGCGGTCCTTGCGCCCCGGCGGCTTCTCCTCGTGTTTCCAGCGCGAAACGCGCGCAGCCGCGCGTTCCTGGCCCGACCGAGTCAAAGGACGGCGGGGCGGCGCGCGGTCAATGGCCCCATGGCCTTCATGGGCATCGGGAAGCGCGGTCAGAGCGGCGCGGATTGCCGCAAGCTCCGGGTCTGAGATGGCGAGGCGGTCGATCCAGTCGGCGTATTCGCTCAGGAGGTCCGGTTGATCGACGGCGGCGCGGATCAGCTTTTCAGCTTTCGGGCGCGGCTTCATCGGGGCGTCCGCCTTGAGTTCGGCGGTTGCTCCCGGGGGCTCGCCACGCTTGAAGCCAGTGCGCTCCGGGCGTTGGGCCCGCATCAGCGCGTTGGCGCGGGTCATGAAATCGGTGAAGTAGGCGCGCTGGGTGTCGCGGTCGGCGATGGTGTTGGCGGCTTGCTTGAGCGCGGCCTGGAAGGCGGCGCGCGCTTCCGGCGTGGCGAGGCCGTGGCGGCTCTTCCCGCGCTCGAACAGCGCGTCGGAAGCGGGCGACGCCGCCGCCACGAGCGCGGCGAGCGCCTCGGCGCCGCCGGCGCGATAGATGTCGTCGGGATCCTGGCCCTGCGGCGCGTAGGCGATCTTCACCGTGCGCGCGGGCGCGAAATGCGGCAGCGCCAAGTCGATCGCCTTGTCGGCGGCGCGCTTGCCGGCGCTATCGCCGTCGAAGCAGAACACCGGCTCGCCGCCGGAGCGCCAGAGCAGCTGCAATTGTTCTTCCGTGAGCGCAGTGCCGCAGGGCGCAACGGCGGCGATACCGGCCCGCTCGAACGCGATCACGTCAAGATAGCCTTCGCCGACGACGAGGCCGGGCGCTTTGGTCTTGGCCAGCAGTTCGCGCGCCTGCTTCAAGCGGTAGAGCACGCGGCTCTTCGAATAGAGCGGGCTCTCGGGCGAGTTGATATATTTGGCGCGCGCATTGGGATCGAGCGCGCGGCCGCCGAAGGCGATCACCTTGCCGGCGGTGTCGGGAATCTCGAACGTGATGCGGTTGCGGAAGGTGTCGATGGCGCGCTGGCCTTCTTCACCGTCGCGCGCCACGCCGGCGGCGACGATCTCCTCCAGCGTGAAGCCTTCGCCTTTCAGTTTGTCGATGGTCCAGGTCCATTCGTCCGGCGCGAGACCGATGCCGAATTGTTCGCACACATCCGCGCCGATGCCGCGCGAGGCAAGATAACGGCGCGCGTCGGCGCCCCCGGATGAGCGCAGCGCATCCGCATAAAGGCGCGCCGTGCGGGCGGTGAGCTGGAGCAGGCGTTTGCGCCGATCGCTTTCGCCGCGGTCCTCGTAATCGTCTTTGGGCAGCGGCACGCCGGCGTATTCGGCCATCTTCTCGACCGCTTCGGGGAAGGAGAGGCCCTCCAGCTTCATCGCCAGGGTGAACACGTCGCCCTTTTCGCCGCAGCCGAAGCAGTTGAAGATGCCCTTCTGGTCGAGCACGTGGAACGAGGGCGTCTTCTCCTGGTGAAACGGGCAGCAGGCCCAGAAATCGCCCGCGGCGGGGCGTGATTTCTGCTTGTGCCAGGTGAGCCGCTTGCCGGCGTAGTCGGCAATCGAAACCCGGTCGCGCACCTGTCGCAGCAAGGTGTCGGAAAAACGCATCAGAACCTGTCGGGAAGCTCGGCTCGCCTATTATACAGCGATTCGCCGAAACGATTCGGACGCCGCCGGTGTAATGTCCGCGTTGGCGGTTTGTCTCCCGGTCTCTCCCCCCGGGTCAGGGGAACCCATTGGCTAGGCTCGGCGTTCCGCTGGGTTGTGGGGAGAGTTCGGTGCGGCCCAGGTCGGCGACAGCGTTTCTCGAAGGCGGCGGCGAAATGGGCGCCCACATCCGCGCCTTCGCCTGGTCGAAACATCCCCTAGGTCCGCCCGAAGCTTGGCCCCAGGCGCTGCGCACCGTTGTGCGCCTGATGCTCAATACCGGGCACCCGATGTACATATTTTGGGGGCCGGAACTCTATTGTTTCTACAATGACGCCTACAGCCACTCGATCGGACCCGAGCGGCATCCGAAATCGCTTGGCCGTCCTGGCCGGGAAGTGTGGGACGAGATCTGGGACATCATCGGGCCGCAGATCGACCAGGTGATGTCCGGCGGCGGCGCGACGTGGAATGTCAACGCCTTGGTGCCGATCACCCGCCACGGCAAGCGCGAGGACGTCTATTGGACCTACAGCTACGGACCGATTGACGATGACCAGGCGCCCAACGGCGTAGGCGGCGTCCTTGTTGTATGCACCGAGACGACAGCTACCGTTCTCGCCGAGAGCCGCCAACGCAGGCTATTCGAACAGGCGCCCGGTTTCATCATCGCCATGCGCGGGCCAGACCATGTTGTCGAGTTCGTCAATGATGCACACCGCGAACTTTTCAATAGCGACGACTGGATAGGCAAACCCATCCGCGCGGCGTTTCCGAGTATTGAAGGTCAGGGCTTTTTTGAGAAGCTAGACGAAGTCTACCGGTCTGGCGAAACGTTCGAGGCGAATGCGGCGGAAGTCCATTATCGGAGAAGTCCCGACGCGCCTGAAGAAACTCGCTATCTCACCTTCATCTATGCGCCGTGGATCGGCGAAACGGGCAAGATCACCGGCATCTTTTGCGAAGGTTTCGACGTCACGGAAACCGAAGCGGCGCAGGCGGCGCTTCGGACAAGCGAGGCGCGTTTTCGCGCTTTGGTGAATGCGACATCCGATGTCGTTTACCGAATGAGCGCGGACTGGAAGGAGATGCGTCAGCTCGACGGGCGCGGATTCTTGGTCGACACTGAGAGCTCGCGGATCGCCTGGCAGGACGAATACCTGTTCCCCGAGGACCAGCCGTCGATCCTGGCTGTTATTGACGAGGCTGTCCGCACCAGAAGCGTATTTCAGCTTGAGCATCGCGTGCGGCGCGTCGACGGCAGCGTCGGTTGGACGTTCTCGCGGGCGATCCCCATCTTCGACTCAAACGGAGAGATCATCGAGTGGTTCGGCGCCGCGAGCGACGTCACTGAAGCGCATGAGGCGCGTGAAGCGCTAGGCGCCAGCGAAGACCGGCTCCGCCTTGCCACGGAAGCGGCGTCAATCGGCACCTGGGATTTCAACCCCGTCACAGGCGAGCTGCGTTGGGACGCTGGCTGCAAGCGCTTGTTCGGCCTGTCCCCCGACGCCGAAGTTTCATACGAAGGCGCATTCCTGGCCGGCTTGCATCCGGACGACCGCGAGCGCACGCACGCGGCGGTGCAGGCGCGCTCGCGCCCGGCGGCGAGGGCGGGTACGACATCGAGTACCGAACCGTCGGCATCGAAGATCGCGTCGAGCGTTGGATCGCGGCGACTGGCCGGGCGATGTTCGAGAACGGCCAAGCCGTGCGTTTTGTCGGCACCGTGCTCGATATTTCCCCGCGCAAAATGACCAGCCGCCGCCTCGAAGTGGTCAACCGGACCGCCGCCGCGGTGGCCGCCGAACTCGATCACGACAAAATCGTGCAGCTCATCACCGACGCCGGCGTCGAACTCACCGGCGCGCAGTTCGGCGCGTTTTTCTACAATGTCGAGGCCGAGGATGGCGGGCGCTACATGCTGTATGCGTTGTCCGGCGTGGAGCGCTCGGCGTTCGAGAGTTTTCCGATGCCGCGGGCGACCGAGGTGTTCGCGCCGACCTTTACCGGCGAGGGCCCGGTTCGCTCCGACGATATTCTGAAAGATCCACGCTACGGCAGGAATAAGCCGAATAAAGGCATGCCGAAAGGGCACGTGCCGGTGCGCTCCTATCTCGCCGTTCCGGTCGTTTCACGCTCCGGCGAGGTGCACGGCGGATTATTTTTCGGGCACGCCGAGGTCGGCGTGTTCAAGGCGGAGCATGAGGATTTGCTGGTCGGCATCGCTGGGCACGCGGCCACGGCAATCGACAATTCGCGGTTGGTTCAGGCGCTGCAATCGCTCAATTTGACGCTCGAGCAGCGCGTGGTCGGGGAAGTGTCCGAGCGGTTGAAGGCCGAAGAACAATTGCGCCAGGCGCAGAAGCTCGAAGCCATTGGCCAACTCACCGGCGGCGTGGCGCACGACTTCAACAATCTGCTGATGGTCGTCTCCGGCGGGCTGCACATGCTGGAGCAGAGCGACGATCCCGCGCGGCGCAAAACGCTGCTGTCGCGCATACGCGAAGCTGTGGCGCGCGGCGCGACTCTGACGCAGCAATTGCTGGCTTTCAGCCGCAAGCAAGACCTGAAGCCGGAAGTGATCGATTTTGCCGAGCATCTGCGGAGCATGGGCGATCTGCTTGACCGCAGTCTTGGCGGCAATGTCGGCGTCGAGGCGGATGTGCCCGAAGACCTGACGCCGATCTATGTCGATCAGACGGCGCTGCAGCTTGCGGTGCTCAATCTCGCGGTCAACGCGCGCGACGCCATGCCGGAGGGCGGCACGATCGTCATTCGAGCGCGGAACGGCGAACCGCGTGACCCGCGGGCGCCTTCGGTCAGCATTTCGGTGATCGATGCCGGAATCGGCATGAGCAAGGAAACGCAGGCGCGCATCTTTGAGCCGTTCTTCACCACCAAGGAGATCGGCAAGGGCTCCGGCCTTGGCCTGGCGCAAGTGCACGGCTTCGCCGAGCAATCGGGCGGTCGCGTCGAGGTGGAGTCAGAAGAAGGTAAGGGTACGACCGTCACGCTGATCCTGCCGAAGAGCGAGGCGGCAAAATCAATCCGGCCTCCGGCGTCCGCGTCCGCTGGGCGCTCCGAGGTCGCCCTGGGAACGGCGCTGCTGGTCGAGGATGACAACGAAGTCGCCGCAATGACGACGGAGATGCTTGAGCACCTTGGCTGGCGCGTCCTGCGCGCGGCGAGCGCGGAAGCAGCGCTCGGCGTGCTGGCCGCCGAAGGGGAGGTCGACGTTGTATTTTCCGATGTGATGATGCCGGGCGGGCAGAGCGGACTCGATCTAGCGCGGCAAGTGCGCGAGAGCAGACCGCATTTGCCCATCGTTTTGACCAGCGGCTATTCGGCGGCGGTGAAACATGAGGCGGCGGCGGAGGGGCTGCCGTTGCTGGCCAAGCCCTTTACGCTCGACACGTTGGCCAGCGCGCTGCATCTCGCCCGCGCGGAAGCGGCGGAGTAGGCGCGTTAGTTGTGCTTACCGTCGTAGCCCGGCGGGTCGCTGGCCGGGAAACTCTCGTCCGAGGCTTCATCCACCTCGTCCCAGGATTTTGGCGGGTGCTCCATAGCGTCAGGTCCCGCGTCACGTATCTCCGGCGGCTCGGGGATTTGAGTGGCCATGACGCTCAGATGGCCACGCGCGCATTGGGGCGCAAGCCTAGTATTTCGCCGGCGGATCGCTGGCTGGGAAGCTTTCATCGGAGGCTTCGTCGGCCTCGTCCCACTCTTTCGGCGGGTTCTTCATCGCGTCCGGGCCGGCATCGCGCACCGGCTTCTTTTTCGGCGGCTGAGGCTTCTCGGGGGACGGTTCGCGCTGCTTTTCCATCGTTTGAGTTCCTGTGTTCCAAATTCAACGCGCGGGAACGGAACAAGGTTCACCCGCTCACATTTCCTAGAGGAGGGCGGGAATTCCTCTCACCGCCGTAATTTGGGCGCCAGACCACTCAGCATCAGCGCGCCCGAGGGCTGAAAGTCGGAGAACAGGAATGAAATTCGTGAAGGTAGCGGCGGCGTTCGCCGTGATGATGAGCGCGCCGATCGCCGCCGCGCAGGAACCGCAAGTGCCCGTCCCGGCGATCCAGGGCACGCTGCTCAGCGTCAACGCCGAGGGCATGGTCGAAGGCCGGCCGGATATGGCGACGG
>CALBSY010000181.1 GCA_937967725.1 uncultured Alphaproteobacteria bacterium
GCTCAAGACGCCCACCGTCGTCACCAACGCGTGGCTGTCGAGGCGGCCGAGCGCGAGTAGCCCGCCCGACGCGGCAAGCCAAACGATGCGGTGAACGATGCCGGCGCCGTCGCTGCTTTCATCGCCGAACCACGGCAGATAGCCGGCGACGGCGAAGAACAGGAGCGCGGCCCACGCAAACCAGCCGTAGAACACGCTCGCAAACGGGCGTTCGCGCAGATAGAGCCAACGCGCGCCGAGCGCCATCGCGCCCATGCCGATTGACAAAAAAAGCAGAACGCCCGCGTCGGCTTCCAGCCGCGCGGCGAACCAGCCAAAGCAATAGATGACCGCTAACGCTGAGACATGCGCTAATGGCGCCGAGGCCCAGCGAAGCGCGAGATACGCGCCGAGCGGGGCTGCGATCAGCATCCACGGCGCATCGGACTCGATACCGGCAAACCATCGGCGTCCCGTGAAATCTCCAAGCGCGATGAAAATGAGCCCGACAGTCGCCGCTCCCGATGAACGCCCAGCGAGTGCAAGCAGAAACGCCGCGACGCCGGCAGCGTAGGAGGCAGTGCGTGGGTCGCCGGCGATGTCGAAGATCTGACCTGTCAGTCCGATCGACGCCGCGAACACGAGCGCGGCAATCATCAGCAGAATATTGCTGAGTCCAGTGCGGTTGTTATGCGCGGCCCAAGCGCCGCCTGCCGAGAGTGAAAGAAATGCCGCGAGCAGTACGGCAAAGCGCGCAAGCTTCGGCAACGCGTCCCAATTCGCCGCCACGAACGCAATAACGGCGATGCCAAACAGTACGCCGCCGACCCAGGCCAGCGCCGTCGCGGCATCGAGCCTCCGCGTGTCGGGAATGCTCGCCAGAATGGCGTCGCGCTTGTCGGCCGCGACGTGTCCGGCCGCGATCCATTGGTCGAGATCCTTCGCGACACGCTCTTTGTAGGCCGCCATCGTTTGAGCTTAACGCACCGTAGGAGTGCGGCAAGACAGGTGTTCGCCCTTGAAGCTAGGAGCTTCAGGCCGCATCCTCGAAGAAGCAAAACGAGGTGGGTGCCCGGGAGTAAACGCCATGCTGATTGCTCACGTACTCGGCGAGAAAGGCGCTGCCGTGCATACGCTGCGCGCCGACGCGACGCTCGAACAAGCAGCGGCTGAGCTGGACCAAAAGAAGGTTGGCGCGCTGGTTGTCATGGAAGACGGCGGGACTATCGCTGGCGTTCTTTCGGAGCGGGATATTGTTCGGGAAGTCGCCCGCCGCGGCGCGTCCTGCCTCGAGGATGCCGTAAGTTCGATCATGAGCCGCGATGTGGTGACCGCCAGCCCGACGGAGACAGTGGACGAGGGGCTGGGCCGCATGACCGACCGGCGCATCCGCCATCTGCCCGTGCTGGATGGCGGCAAGCTGGTTGGGATCGTTTCGATCGGCGACCTGGTGAAACATCGGATTGCGGCGGTGGAGGCCGAGGCTGCTGCGATGCAGGCCTATATCGCCACGCACTGAAAACTGGCTTGAATCCAGGGCTTGGGCACCCCACGTGATGGCGTCTGCTGAGGCTTTTGGCGCGTACGGTTGCGCTTGAAGCCTGTGAGGCGAATCGATAGATTAACAAGGTTGCGGCTCTCAAACGATCGGCGCGGACCGCGCTGTCGCTGAGTGCGCAAGAATCACGCTGATTTTTCAGACGTTTTTGCAGCGGCTGAGAAATGCGTTTTTTGCGCGAAAAGGTCGTTGACAGGCATAAGGCGCGCGCATAGAAACCGCGCCTTCCGCCGGGACCTGGAACGGTTTCGGCCCGCACGCGCCGGGCTTCGGTTTCGCGTGGGCGGGTTCGGGGATTTATCCCCGAATGGGCGCTCTTTGACATTGTGATTTTGGAGAAGGGAAACGCAGGCGGCGGCGGCTGCGGGCGAGCCAGCAATGGTTAGCCAAAGCGACGCTGACGGTATGCGTTTTCTGGAACTAATACTGACTTACAGACCGGG
>CALBSY010000182.1 GCA_937967725.1 uncultured Alphaproteobacteria bacterium
GGACTGAGGCCGGTACGGGCCGCCAGCATCGTCTCGGGCGCGAGCGCGCCGCCGATGGCAATCGCCAATTGCGGAAACACCGGCGCAAGGTTGCCGCGAAACTCCGGCGCGAACGCCCATTCAGGGGTCGCCGGACGCGCCTCGACCACAAGCTTGCCCGCCCGCTTCGGTTTGCGTTGCAATAGCGCCTTGATGAACGGCGCGCTCGCGCCTCCGCCTACCGCCAGCGCCTGGACTTCGCGCCGTTTGCGCGCCGCCGCTGAATTCCGCACCGCTTCCAGGCTGACATCGTAAGCGCCTTGGAGCGCCTTCGCGAAATCCTTGAAATCACGATCGCGTTCGACATCGCGGAGATTGACGCTGATGACGCGGCTTTCGTGCCGCAATACGGCGCGGCCATCGATGAACAAGCTCTCCTTGATGTCGCGCATATGCAGCATCAGCAACCGCCATAAGTCCGATTGCTGCGCCTGTGTGCGCGCCCAAGGGTTGGAATCGAGCACGATGTTGGCGACGATGCGGTCAATAAAATCGCCGGCCTGCTTCAAGGTCACGCGCGCCTGAGGGAGTTCCTCGATGCGCGCGCCGCTGCGTACGATGGCCGCGATATCGGTAGTGCCAGCGCCCATATCGACAACGATCAGATGCGATGCGCTGTCCGGCAGCCCGATCGAGGTGTAGGCCGCCGCCGCCGTCGCCTCGAACACCAAGCCCATATCCACCGAACGGGGCTGGGTCAGCGCCCGCGGCAGCGCGTCGCTGATAGCGCGCATCGAGATGCCCTGCGGCGCGAGGATCTTGTCGCCGACCGCCGCGCGGAACGCTTCCGCTTCGCCGAATAGGCGCATCACTGCGCCGTGCATACCGCCGCTGTCGCCACTGCGCCAGGCGGGCGCAGCATAGCGCCGCTCGATTGCGTCAACCTTCGACAACACCGGATCGTTGCGCACCGCGCGTTCGGTGGCCGCGTTCAGGTATGCGAGATACAGGACGACCAAATCACGCATCGGGAATACCCGGTGCGGATCGATCGCCGCCGGGGCGTTGGTATTCAGCGCGCGGTCCAGATCGCTCACGCTTAGCAACGTCTTGAACGAACGCAGCGCCTGACGCTTCTTGTACGCCAACGCTTCGGCGCGGCTGATCGCTGCGCGCCCGAACAGGACGCGGTCGTCGTCCACGAACACGGCGCTGTCGAGCAAGAACGCATTGCCAGCGTCGGCGCCGGCCAGCATGAGCGGCCTAACATCAGCGGGACGGAAGCGCGACCACGCGCCCGACGGGGCGGCGGCCGCCTTCGAATAGGCAGTGCCGAAATCGACGCATAGCGTCCACGCTTCGCGGGCGCTGTTCATCTCCGTTTCGCCCGCACAGCGCTGACGCGCGCCTTCACTAGAATCTCGCTTCCGCGCATAACACCTTGCGCTTTCACGCGAACGCGGTTCGGCGCGCGACCGGCAGAGGAAAGTTCATGCCGCTTAGGGTCGTAGGCCTCGATCGAACCGACAGCGCCAAACCGTGCGAGCCCGCGGCGGCGCGCCGCGCGCGCGAGCGCCTGTCCGAGCAGCGCCTGCGCATCCGAACGCGCAGCTGCGCCGCGCGCAGCCACTAACCCCTCATAATCGGATACAGCTTGAGCCAACGCCGCGTCCGCTTCGCTCCATGCCGCCTCCGCCAGCGCGCTCACAAGCGCGGGCGCCGCGCGCTTTCCGCGCGCAGCGCCTTTGGCGGGGCGTTTCTGACGTGACCGCGAGGCGGTTGGCATTTGCAGGTCCAAGCTCAAGGCTTCAGCTTAGCGCCTGCGCCGCCGATCCCCTAGAGGCGGAAGCTGACACCGAGCGAGAAGCGGTTCTCCTCGTAGTCCCGGTAACGGTTAACTCCATCGGACTCTACTTCGTCATGCACGAAGCGGCCGCGCAGTACGACGCGGCGGTTGACGAGATAGTCAGCACCCGCTTCGAAATAGACGAAGTCATCGTCGCGATCGATGATGTCGTACTCTCGCTTCCCGAGTTCAACGCCGGCGGTCAGGATCACATTGCGCAACAATTCGTGGTCAACGCGCCCGCCATAGCGGCTCTCGACGTAGGGCAGCGCCACGGTGCCGCCCACCACGTCTTCTGAATTGCGGCGCGCATGAAAGGCCAGCGTCGTAAGCCGCGTGATGTACCATTCCAAATCTGCCGCGACAGCCACGCCGTCGGTCGATCCGCCGAAATCGTAATCGCGATCGAACTGGCCAACCGCAATTTCACCGCGCATCAGATCCGTGAAGTTGATGGTGGCGCCAACCAGCACAGTCCGGCCATCGGAACTGAGCGGCGGGGCATTGTCATAATCGCGCTCGTCGCCGGTCGCCTGCAGCAGCAGCCCGATCCGAGGCGATACCGCGGCCTCGACGCGGCCTGTGAAACTGGTCTCGTCAAAGTCGCGGAAGTTTTGCGCGCCATCATAGTCGTACTCAGTTCGCGCAACCGTGCCCGTCACGCGGACGCGATTGAACGTATGCTGCGCGCTCGCCTGCAGGCTGCTGCGATCATACTCGACCGGATCGCCGCCAATCGGCCCGTCCGGATCGTTGCGGGGCTCGACTTCGTGCGCCACGTAGGCGCTGCCGGAAATGTTGGAGCGCGCGCCGATATCGAGGCGCCCGCGGATGCCAGCGTAGCCTGTCTCTGTGTCTTCGCTTGAGAAGTCGTCGTAACTTGTCGATCTACCCCCAGCCTCAATCGCCAGTGCGTGGCGCGACCACCCGCTTTCGAGCCGTCCGTTCAGCGCGGCCGTGAAAATCGTGTCGTCATCCTGGCCGGTCTCTTCAGCGAAGATGTTGTCCGATGTGGCGATGCCGAGATCCAGATTGGCGTGCAAGTTGAAGCCGCCGAAACGCATGCCGAGCGGGTCGTATTCCGGACGCGGCCGGTCGCGCACCGACGTGCTGTCGTCCGGCTCCTGCGCGAACGAATGAAACGGCGCAAAAGCGATCAGCGACGCCGCGAACAGCGACAGAAACTTGTGTGCGCGCACGATGAAATCCCCCACAGCGGCCAAGGCCCCCCGGATTCCGGGGCGGCTCGATTGCTGCGGTGACCGTCCTCTAGAAGGACCGGCCCATGCAACCTGTTGCGCTTTGCGCGGGAATGGCTGTTTGCGCCCACCCAGGACCATGACGAACTCCTCGCTCCGGCGGCCCTCCGTCGTCCAAAGCAAGTCCTCGCCGCCCGCGACGAAGCGGGCCGATGCGTCGTGGCGGCAGCCCCAGTGGGCCTGCTTCGCTTGTACGGTCGATTAGGTTTGTGAGCGGTTACTGCGCGCCG
>CALBSY010000183.1 GCA_937967725.1 uncultured Alphaproteobacteria bacterium
GATCTCGCCGCGCTGCAACGCTTCCTTGGCGCCGGCCAGCACGTCTTCGCCGCGCGCCGCGCCGCCGCGCTTGATCGGAATGATGCCGATGATGTTGCGGGAGAACCAGGAGCCGAAGCCGCCCTTGTCGAAATGATCCGCCGCCGCCACCGGCCTAAGCTTCGGCAGCAGCTTCGACGGAAACAGGCACAATAGCACGATGGTGTCGACGTGGCTGTTGTGGTTCGCCGCGACGATCGCCGGTCCATCCGTCGGCAGCTTCTCCTTGCCGATCACGTCGAGCCCGAACAGGAGCCGCGCGATCGGCCGCACGATCAGCATCAGCCCGTAGCGGCGCAAGGTCTGCAGCATCAGAACCGCTCGATGGCGAAGTACGCCAGCAAATGAAAATACACCGGCGCGGCGAAGGTGAGGCTGTCGAGCCGGTCGAGCACGCCGCCGTGGCCGGGGATGAGGTGCGAGGTGTCCTTGACGCCGATGTCGCGCTTGACCGCGCTCATGGTGATGTCGCCGAAGAAGCCGGCCATCGGCACCACCACGCCCATGATCGCCGCGTTTAGCGGCGACAGCGGCGTGAAATAGGGGGCGAGGAAGTAGAACACGAGCGCCGTCGTCGCCCAGCCGCCGATGGCGCCTTCCCAGGTCTTGTTCGGCGACACTTTGGGCGTGATCTTGGTGCGCCCGAACGCCTTGCCCCAGCAATATTGAGCCACGTCGTTCAGCTGCGTGATGAAGATGAGGAAGAACACCAGCCCCGCCGCGCCCGCCGGCGCTTCGGCGTCCGGCACGCGCATCAGAAAGGCGATGTAGCCGATATTGTAGACGGCGACGACGACGCCCCAATGCACGATGCCCACGGTGGCGAGGAAGCCGTCGGTGCGCCCGATCCAGGCCATCGCCGCGGCCATCACCAGGAACACATAGACCGGCGTCGCCACCAGATAGACCTGATAGCTGTCCTCGAACAAAGTGTCGGCGAAGATCAGCGCGTAATTGACGACAACCGCGAGATAGGCCAGCAGCACGATCAGCCGGTCTTCCTTGCGCGTGGGCGCCAGCGTGACGAATTCCTTGAGCGCGAGAAACGAGATGAACGCGAACAGGATCGCCGTCGCCTGCCAGCCCAGCAGCAGCGCGCCGCCGACCAGCAACGCGATCACCCACCACGAGCGCATGCGCGGGCCGAGGTCGGCCCATTTGCCGGGCTGCGCGGCAGGGAGAACGAAGGCCGCGAGTGTGCCGATGATCAGGAGCGCAAAGACGCCCAGGAAGCCGAGGAACAGCGGCTCGGGCACATGCAAACTGAAATTGTCGCTTCTGATGATCAGGCCGCCCATGCGCCGCTCCTTTCTCCGTAACCGCGGGCGGCGTCAATGAGCGCGTTCCAATCGCTTCGCCGATGGGCGGCGGAATCGACCGTCGCGCACGTCGCGTTCGGCTTTCTCGCCATGGGCGCCTGGGCCGTGTTCGCCAACCGCGCCCACCCGCTGCCGGTGATGCTGCTGGCCGGCCTGGTGCAGGGGACGATCTCCGGCCTGCTTACGCTGGTGCTGAAGAAATTCCTGGAATGGATCAATGCGCGACTGCGCGGCTGGCTGGCCCTGGTGCTGCCGCCGCTGATCACCGCGAGCGGCAGCCTCATCATTCTCATCACGGCGCACACGCTGGCGGGCACGCCGGAAATCCTGGCCACCATCGCCGTCCCGTTCACGGTCTCGACCAGCTACGCGATTCTCTACAATCTGCGCCTTTGGAGGGCCGCGCATGGCCGCTGAAGACAATCGCCGTCCGATCTCGCAACGTTCCCACGGCTGGGCCAAATGGCTGACGCGCGTGCTGGTGAAGTCGGGCGTCACGCCGAACTTCATTTCCTTCACCAGCATCGTATTCGCTTCGCTGGCCGGGCTCTGCTTCTACGCCATCGCGCTGGCGACCAGCCCGGGCGACCGCGTGCTGCTGGGCATCGGCGCGGCGTTGTTCTGCCAATTGCGCCTCTTGGCCAACATGATGGACGGCATGGTCGCCGTGGAAGCCGACAAGGCGAGCAAGGACGGCATGATCTGGAACGAACTGCCCGACCGCTTCGCCGACATCGCCGTGCTCGTTGGCGCGGGCTATTGCGTTGCCACGCTCGGCAACGCGGATGGTGTAATTATTGCTGATGGCAGGCCCGCAGATGCATCACTTGGTTGGGCCGCCGCCGTTGCGGCGGTGATGACGGCTTATGTCCGCGAAGTCAGCCGCGCCGCAGGCGCTCCTGCGGATTTCTCCGGCCCCATGGCGAAGCCGCACCGCATGTTCGTGATGACGATGGCGGCACTGCTCGCCGCGAGCACGCCGCTCTGGTTCGACTCAACCCTTCCGAACGATGGGACCATGCATGGACGGGTCATCGGGGTGGCGCTCTGGATCGTGCTGATCGGGTCGACGTTCACCGCGCTCAACCGCACGCGCCGCGCGCTTAGGTTTCTCAACAAGAAGTAGAGTTTATTTCTTCCGGAACGCGTCGAGGCTCACGACTGAGTTGTCGCTCGCGGCGGTCGGCGTCTCCGGCGCTGCTTCACGCGCCGCAGGGTGACCTTGATCGTCGCCAGAAGCCATGCGCGCTTCGTCGTGATGGTGCTGTTCGAAGTGCAGCCCGAATTTCACGCTCGGGTCGAAGAAGCGCGTGATCGCGCTGAGCGGAATGGTGATCGGATGCGGCTGGCCGGAAAACTTTAGAATTACCCGGAAGCGATCGGCGTAGACTTCGAGATCCCAGAACTGGTGCTCGAGCACGATCGTCATCTCGTCCGGATAACGCGCGCGCAGATGATCGGGGATGATCACGCCGGGCGCATGCGTGCGGAACGTTATGTAGAAATGGTGTTTGCCGGGCAGGCCGCGCGGGTTCGCCGCTTCTTGAAGCGCGGCGCGGACGACGCTGCGCAGCGCGTCCTGCATCAATTGCTCATACCCGATCATGTCATCGGCCACGGCCGCCCCTCCTTGGTCGCGAGGCCACCCTTAGCCGCTCATTCCGGGCAGTCAATTGTTCATCCACAGGGCGCGAAATCATCAATGTTTCTAACGTCGGCAGGCGAAACGCGCTGCTGCGCGGCAACAGTTCGCGCGCCGCGCACGTGGTGCGTTTTCGCGGCTGCG
>CALBSY010000184.1 GCA_937967725.1 uncultured Alphaproteobacteria bacterium
TTTCGGCGCCATAGCGTCGAACAGCGCGGCCATCTCCGCCGCTGATCGCGGCGCGCCGTGCGCGCCATAGAGCGCCGCCGCCTCATGCCCCTCGTCGTACACCTGATCCAACTCTCGCCGCGAAAGCGGCCGTACAAAGCGATGGTACGCTTCGAAGAATCCGTACCCCGCGGTAGCGTTCACCCAGTTCAGCAGTTCTTCGTCGTTGGCCCGGTACGGAACGCCCTTTGGCGTCACGCCTTCGACGCGCCCATGCGCGCGCACGACGCCGGCGATCATTGACCGCGCCGCGTCGGCGGGGCCGTATACGGTCACCATCGCCGCCATGCCTGTGCGGCGCATGCGCGCCACCGGGTCGGTGCGGAATGTCGTGTGCTCCCACACGCCGGTGCGCACGCGCGGCTCGGCCAGTTCGAGAATCACGGCGGCGACGCCGCCGATCGTCAGCGCCACTGGATTCTTCATGACCCGCCACGCGACCGAGGTTGGCTTAAACAGCGCCGCCGCGCCATTGGGTTGCGCGAAATCGACGCGCGCGCCTGGCGCGTCGAAATACGAGCGTGCCGCGTCCTCCAGACGCGCTTGCAGCGGCGCGGGCAATCGGGCCATCGTGCACTTGATATGGCGCAAGCCGGGCGCGTCCGCTATGGCTCGCCCCTGCGGCAAGGAGCGACAGAAACGTGACGAAAACCGGCGTCAAGAAAGTTGTGCTGGCCTATTCGGGCGGACTCGACACTTCGATCATCCTGCAATGGCTGAAAGACACCTATGGCTGTGAGATCGTCACCTTCACCGCCGATCTAGGGCAGGGTGAGGAGCTGGCGCCGGCGCGCGAGAAGGCGCTCGCGATGGGTGTGAAGCAGGACAACATCTTTATCGACGATCTGCGCGAAGAATTCGTCCGCGACTTCGTGTTCCCGATGTTTCGCGCCAACACGCTCTACGAAGGACAATACCTGCTCGGCACCTCGATCGCGCGCCCGCTGATCGCCAAGCGCCAGATCGAGATCGCCAACCTCGTCGGCGCCGACGCTGTCTGTCACGGCGCCACCGGCAAGGGCAACGACCAGGTCCGTTTCGAGGTCAGCTACTACGCGCTGAAGCCCGACGTGAAAGTGATCGCGCCCTGGCGCGAATGGGATTTCGAGGGCCGCCCCGCGCTGTTGGATTACGCGCGCAAGCACAACATCCCGATCGCCAAGGGCAAGGAGCAGGAAGCGCCGTTCTCGATCGACGCCAACCTGCTGCACACCTCAAGCGAGGGCCTGGTGCTGGAAGACCCGGACGTCGAGGCGCCCGACGTCGTCACCAAGCGCGCAGACCGCCGCACCATCACGCCGGAAGAGGCGCCGGATCAGGCCGAAGTCGTGACGCTCGCGTTCGAGCGCGGCGATCTCATCGCCGTCAACGGCAAGGCGATGAAGCCGCACGAGCTGTTGGCTGAACTCAACCGCCTCGGCAAGAAACACGGCGTTGGCGGGCTCGACCTGGTCGAGAGTCGGTTCGTCGGCATGAAGTCGCGCGGCTATTACGAGACGCCGCGCGGCACAATTCTCTGGCACGGCCACCGCGCCCTCGAGTCGATCACGCTCGACCGCGGCGCTATGCACCTGAAAGACGAATTGATGCCGCGCTACGCCACGCTCATCTATAACGGCTTCTGGTGGACGCCCGAGCGCCTCATGCTGCAAGCCGCGATCGACGCCAGCCAGGATAGCGTCACTGGAGAAGTGAGGCTGAAACTTTTCAAGGGCGGCGTCCGCACGGTCGGGCGCTCTTCGCCGTACTCGCTCTATTCCAAGAAATTGGTGGGGTTCGACGAAGCCGGCGGCTACGACCAGACCGACGCCGAAGGCTTCATCAAGCTCAACGCCCTGCGCCTGCGCATCCTAGCCGAACGCGACAAGAAGCAGGGAAGGAACGACTAGCGGCGGCGCCTCTTACCGCGTCACAGTTTCGGCCAACAAACGCGACCAATCCCGCAACCTGCGCGACGAACGCGCGCCGCAGCAACGAACCCGCAATCCTAGCGACACATTCCGCGCGCAGTCTGAAGCGGTCGCTCGGGCATGACGGAGGTTTGTCATGCAATGTCTAACACTCATCGTCATCGCGTCCGCGCTTACGCTCGCGGCCGCGCCCCAGCCAGTCGCCGCCGAGGAGATCACGGTCGACGTCTCCGACGTTGACCTGCATTCGCAAGCTGGCGCTGACCGCGCGCTAGGCCGGATCCGCCAAGCCGCAGAGCAGGTTTGCGATGTCCGCCGCATCAAACAGCCGCTCAGCGAGCGCCGCGCCGCGCGGGCGTGCGTGCAAGAGGCGATGGACGACGCGGTCGCCGACTTGAATGCGCCGCTTGTGAGTTCGCGCTACTGACCGCCGACAACCTAGTGAGCAATGAGCGTGCGCCATAGCATGTAGGCGGCGACGGCGAACACGATGGCGGCGAAGACGCGTTGCAAGGCGCCGCGCCGCTCGGAAAGGCGGGTGGCGAAGCCGGCGCCAATCAGACCGCCCATGACGCCGCCGCCGATGAAGAGAAGCGCGATGCGCCAATCGACGAGGCCGTCGAACGCGTAGGAGGTGGCGGTGGTTGCGCCGAACGCACCGACCGAAAAGAGTGAAGAGCCCACTGCTTGCCGCATGCCCATGCCGCCGGCGCCGATCAGGCCCGGCACGATAAGAAAGCCGCCGCCGATGCCGAAGAAGCCTGAGAGGGCCCCAACGCCGAGACCGTAGGCCACCAGTTTGGGCGCATTCCTCGCGTTGAGCGCGACAGGGCCGCCGCCTTCGCTCTTGCGCGGGATCAGCATCGCGGCGCCGACCACGATCATCAGCAGGGCAAATAGCGGCAGCAGCACTTGTGCGTCAGTGGCCTTACCTACCGCGGCGCCAATGGCCGCGCCGATCACGCCCGCGGCGCCGAACAGCACGGCGCACTTCCACAACACGTTGCCGCGCCGCAGGTGGTTCACGAAATTGGCGAAGGCGTTGATTGAGACAGCCAGCGCGCTGGTGCCGATCGCCATGTGCGCGTCGGCGACACCGACCACATAGAGCAGCGCCGGCGTGGCCAGAATCGAGCCGCCGCCGCCGATCAGCGCCAGCACCAGCCCCACGGCGCCGCCGGAAAGCACGGCCAGAATGTCGGGAAGCGTCATGCGCCGACGTTGACGCGATTCCAGGGCATCGTCTTCAACAGTATCGCCATGCCACACCATCCGGTGGCGCCGGCGAAGGTAAGTCCTGCGCCAACGAACGCCGAGAGCGCAAAGAAGGCGGGGTGCACGAGCCAACCAAGCGCAACGCCTGCCAAAATCATGAGCCCCGCGGCGATCTGCACTTGTCTCATGATTTCGAGCGGCGCCTTGGCGTTGGCGTGCACTGGCAGCCCGGCCGCTTTCCACGCTTCAAGCCCGCCTTCGAGATAGTACGCTTGAGCGAAACCGCGCGCCAGCAAGCGGGCGGCGTTGGCCTGCGTGCGCATGCCGGAGCGGCAGCAAAACACGGCGACCTTGTCGTGATCGCGGCCGAAGTCGTGTGCATCGATACTGGAAAGGGGGGCGAGCCGGGCGCCGATGACATGCTCGCGTGCATGCTCGTCGCCCTCGCGGATATCGATCAGAACGGCTTCGCCTGCATCGAGTTTGCGCTTAAGCTCTAGTGGGGGAAGGGGATTGAGCGTTGTCATTTGCGTTTCCGTTTCGGAGGACAGTAAATTTCCGCCAGCGTCGCCAGCACCCGAGCGACGTTGGCGTTGGCGAGGCGGTAGTAGATGGTCTGCGCCTCGCGGCGGGTGGCCACCAAATCTTCCTCGCGCAGCCGCGCCAGGTGCTGGGACAGCGCCGATTGCGACAGGCCAGAAAGCTCCCGCAGCGCACCTGCCGAATGTTCGCCCTCGACGAGTTGGCAGAGCACAACCAGGCGCGCTTCGTGCGCCAGCGCTTTCAGCAGCGCCGCCGCCTCACCGGCGCGCCGCGCAAACTGATCCGGGCTAAGGTCGTAGGCCATGGTGACGCATATATATAAGTTGAAACTAAATTAGCAAGACCTAATATATTGGACCCGTCGGAAGCCAGCCATGAAAGCCCCCCAAGTACGCGACTTCTTCCACGAGCCCACCTACACGGTGAGCTATCTGGTCTGGGATCCGGCGACCAAGCGCGCCGCGATTATCGATAGCGTGTTGGATTTCGACCAGAAGTCTGGCCGCACTGGCACCCAATCGGCGCAGGCGATCTTGGATGCGGTGCGTCAGGAAGGCGTGACGGTCGATTGGTTGCTGGAGACTCACGTGCACGCCGATCACCTGTCGGCGGCGCCGTTCCTGAAGCAATCGACCAGCGCGCCGATCGTCATCGGCGAGCGCGTCACCGACGTGCAGAAGACGTTCAAGGAGGTCTATAACCTCGACTACATCACACCGGACGGGCGTCCATTCGACAAGCTGGTGGCTGACGGGGAGTCGCTGCCGTTGGGCGAACTCGAGATCAAGGTGCTGCATACGCCCGGGCACACGCCGGCGTGCGTCAGTTATGTGATTGGCGATGCCGTGTTCGTCGGCGACACGCTGTTTATGCCCGATTACGGCACTGCGCGCGCGGATTTTCCCGGCGGCGATGCACGCACGCTCTATCGCTCGATCCAAAAGCTGTTGGCGTTGCCGGACAAGACTCGGGTGTTCTTGTGTCACGATTACAAAGCGCCCGGACGTAAGAAGTTCGCTTGGGAGACGACGATACGCGATGAGCGCAATAAGAACGTTCACTTGAAGAACGGCGTCAGCGAGGACGCGTTTGTCGCCATGCGTGAAGCCCGCGACAAGACGCTCGGCATGCCGGTGCTGATCCTGCCGTCGATCCAGGTCAACATTCGCGCCGGCGAATTGCCGCCCGCGGAAGCCAATGGCGTGCGCTATTTGAAGTTGCCGCTCGACGCGCTTTAGGCGGCGTTGCGCGCGCGATCGTGCTTGAGGTCGGTGAGGATCTGGTCGGCGCCGGCTTGCTTGGCGCTCTCTAGACACGAGAGGGCGCGCGCGATCAACCCGCCGGCTTCTTCCGGCTCGCGGTAGCTGGCGACCCCGGCTGACAGAGTAATCGCCCCGATTGCGTCTCCCGTGGATTTGCGCGTGAGCTGTTTCGCTTTGGCCGCGCGCCCGATCCGCGCCGCTAAGCCCTCGGCGAGGTCCAATCCGGTACGCGGCGCGATCATGGCGAAACGGTCGCCCTCGAACCGAGCGGCGAGCATGTCGCCGCGGCTGTGCTCGCGCAGGACCGCGCCGACATAGCGAATGAATTGGTTGCCGATCTGCTCGCCCCACATGCTGGAGACGCGGCTGAAATCGTCGATGTCGAAGGAGAGCACGCAAAGTGGCGTCCGGTCGGCGGCAGCGTCAGCGATGCGCTTGGCCAATGTCTCGTTGAACAGCTTGCGGTTGGCCAAGCCGGTAAGGCCGTCGGTCAAACCTTCCAGCTTGATCGCCTGCAGCGCGGCGCGCATTTCAGCGATAAGCCGCGCCGATGCCTCGACTTGAGCGGCCATCTGTTCTTGCTGCTGTGCGGCGAGCTGCGCGGCTGAAGCAAGTTCGGCGGACATCTCGCGCAACGCGTCTGGATCGGTGAGCGCCAAGGCGCGCGAGCCGGCGGCCACGAACTGCGTTGCGCTCTCCCTGGCGCCGGCGCTGGTCGACGTGAGCGAACTGACGACGTCCCCTAGCTCGCCGGCGATGTTCTCGCTGGTCTCAAGGATTTGTACGGCAAGGCGGGTGTTGGCGAAGTAGCGTTCGTGCAGTGCCGCGTTGACGTCGTCGGTAAAGGGGTCGCCGCGACCAACCCAT
>CALBSY010000185.1 GCA_937967725.1 uncultured Alphaproteobacteria bacterium
AGCTTGAATTGGCCCAGGACTATGACGCCTTCCAGCGCCAGGAACGCCCACTACCAGAACGATTTGCGCCGTCTAACGGCATGGATCGGCGCCGCGCTCATCCTCTTCGGCGCGTTGTTGGTGGCGATCGTCGCCTACGCCGGCTGGTCGGCGAACGGCACGGCGGTGGTTCGCGAACGGCAACTCGTCGAGAACGCGCTCGATCAAAGCGTCAGCCGTGTCCTTGACCAACAGAAGGCGATCGCTTGGTGGGACGACGCAGTGATCGCAGTGTCAGCCGCGCAGCCCGACATCGAATGGCTTGAGACCAATTTCGGCGTCTACTTCCACGAAACCTATGGCCACGACGAAGTTATCATCGTCGATGGGCAGAACCGGCCTATTTACGCCAATGTCGGCGGCGAATTGAGCGACGCCGCCGCGGCCTACGCCAATCACCGCGAGGTGCTTGACCAGATTGTCGCCGAAGCGCGCCACGGTGCCGACGGCCATCTGCGCCGGCGGGATACGGCGTTCGTCGAGAGCCAAGGCAACTACAGTGCGTTGCTTGGCGCGAGCTTCGGGCGTTGGGCCGGCCACATCATGAGCGTTGACGGCGAGCCCGCAGTGGTCGCTGCGCTGTCGATCGTGCCGAACCTGGATGCTGATCTCCTTCAGGGCGAACCACATTTGCTGCTGAGCATCGTTCGTGTCGATCAAGCCTTCATCTCGGATGTCGGCAGTTCGCTGCTGATGTCGGATTTGTCGGTCAGCAACGGGCCGACGTCACTGCGCGGCGCATTGAGCGAAGCCTTTGTCGCCGACAATGGAGAGCCGGTTGGCTATCTCACTTGGTCGCCGCGGCGTCCGGGACGAACACTGCTGCTTTTCATTCTGCCGCTGGTGGCGCTCGGCGTGGTCGGGGCAGGCGTGCTGACCTGGATTATGATCGTGCGTCTCAAGAAAGCGTCCGGCGAACTGGCTGACCGCGAGGCGCAGTCTCGCCACCAGGCGCTCCACGATGCGCTTTCTGGCCTGCCTAATCGCCATCATTTCATCGAACGGCTACAAGATGCGCTCGACGGATTGGTGCAAACACGCAACAACGCCCGCGTTGTCGTCGCCTACATCGATGTCGACCGTTTTAAGGACATCAATGACACCATGGGACACGCTGCCGGCGATGAATTGATCATGGCCGTTGCGGACAGGCTGCGGTCGGTGCTCACCCCGGAAGATTTTCTGTCTCGCTTCGGTGGCGACGAGTTCGCGGTGTTGCGGCGCGCCACTGACACCGGCGCGGCCGACGCCCTAGCCGAGCGTCTGCAGGGCGCTTTCAGCAAGAGCTTCGACGTCTACGGCCAGCACGTGCGCATGACTGCATCGATCGGCATCGCTGTGGGCCCAGGTCACGGTGGTTCGCCGCAAGAGCTGATGCGTGCGGCCGACATTGCGCTTTATCAGGGCAAGAACCAAGGCCGCGACCGCGCCATGCTGTTTTGCGCCGAAATGGCCGCCGAGGTTGAGCAGCGCCGCGAAGTCGAGGTGGACTTACATTCCGCGCTCCAATCCGGCGCGCTTAAATTGCATTACCAGCCGCTGTTGTCCTGCTCCACCGGAACAGTGACCGGTGTTGAGGCTCTGCTGCGCTGGAGTCACCCGACCAAGGGCGATATTTCTCCTAGCGTTTTCGTGCCGATCGCGGAGGAGGCGGGGCTTATGCCGGCGCTGGGCGCGTTTGTGCTCGACCGCGCGTTCGAGGAAGCCAAACGCTGGCCGGCGCTCGAAGTCTCAATCAACTTGTCTCCCGTTCAGTTCCGCCACGTCGACCTTGTCGAGATGCTCGAGATGCTGATCGCCAAGCATGGCATCGAGCCCAGCCGCATCGTGCTCGAGGTCACCGAGGGCGTGCTCATGGAATCCACCGAGCGCAATCGGGAGACCCTCGACGCTGTGCGCGCGCTCGGCTTCAAGATCGCGTTGGATGATTTCGGGACCGGCTACTCATCGTTGCGCTACCTCTGTGACTTCCGCTTCGACAAGATCAAAATCGATCGCGCTTTTGTCACCGGCATCCATGAGCGCAAGCGCGCCATGACCATTATCCAGTCGGTGGTAACCCTTGGGCGAGGGCTCGGCATGCAGATCGTGGCGGAAGGTGTGGAAACCGAGGCCGAAGCCTCAGTTATGCGCCTCGTGGGCGTCACCGAACTTCAGGGCTTCTTCTTCTCCCGCGCCGTGCCTGCGGCGCAGGTGGCCGCCCTCGTTGGGACGTTTTCCCCCGCGCGCGAGGTCGGTCCTCCGAGAACCGCCGCCGACCTCCGCGCCAAACGCGTTTGAGGCCCGCCGCCGCGCGCTAGGCGCGGCGCAATAATCCGTTTCGCTTCATCGACGAAGCCAGTCCCCGGTGTCGCATTTTTCGCACGCGCCTGGGGCGAGGGTGCGTGCGTCCCGCTATGGACAAAATTCGGCAAAGTCGGCATGCCAACCAGGCGCGCGGGCCCGGGCCGGGTCACGCCGCAGGCGGGGTAGGGTCGGGCGCCTTGAGGGGCCGCCCGCGAGGCGAGTTTGAGGGCGCCTCCGCCGCGCGGACAAGGTAAGGGGACGGAACCGGCATGCGCATCAATTCGCTTCAACTTGCGGGTCTTGCCGCGGCGCTGATCGGCATTGGCGCCAGCAACGCACGGGCCGAAGACGTCACTATCTCGACCGCGCGATTGGTGCCGACATCGATGACGATGGCGCCGGGGCGGATCCAGTCGCCGCG
>CALBSY010000186.1 GCA_937967725.1 uncultured Alphaproteobacteria bacterium
CGTCTCCCTCAATCACGACAAAGCGCCATGGCCCCAGCTTGCCGTGGTCGGGCACCCGCGCGGCGAGCGTGATAAGTGCGTCAATTTCTTCGCCGCTGGGGCCTGGCTCACTGAAGTGCGCAATTTTGGTTGAACGCCTTTTCGCCATCAGACTGAGCGTTTCCGCGCACTCGCAGGTCGAATTGGCAGGTTCGCCTTCGTGTAGCGCGGCTGGAATGGCGGAAATCGGGAGCGGCATGATCTCTCCGTGGCGCGCGCTCGCGCCTGGGTCTAAGAAAACGGCATGAACGATACTTGGGATGAAGAGGGCGATCCGTGGATCGTCAAGGGCGTTACGCGGCCGTTCGAGAACGAATGGTTCCGCATCGACAGCTACGCGGTCGTCCATCCCGGCGGCGCCGCGGGTCATTATAGCGTCATCCGCCCCCGCCGGATGGCGGTTGGCGTACTGCCGATCGAAGCCGACGGCAGCGTTCACATGGTGGGGCAGTGGCGCTTTCCATTGGGCCGCTATTCCTGGGAAATGCCCGAAGGCGGCGCCGAACCAGGAGAAGATCCGTTGGAATGCGCCAAGCGCGAGCTGGCGGAGGAAACTGGGCTGGCCGCCGGCGCATACCAGCTCTTGCTTGAGATGGATCTCTCCAACTCGCTCACCGATGAGCGCGCATTTTTGTATGTCGCGACAGATCTACGCGCCGGTGAAGCGCGACCTGAAGCCACGGAGGTGCTGAAGCGCCGCTGCGCGCCGTTCTTGGAGGTTGTGGCGCGCGTGTCCGATGGTCGCATTCGCGATAGCCTCACCGTTGCCGCGGTGCTGCGCGCCCACCACATGGCGGTGACGGGAGAGCTTCCAGAAAGCCTTGCCCGGGCGATGCTCGGACGAGGCGACGGAGAACCTCATGGTTGAAGGCCAGCCGCGCGTGTTCGAGGCCTCAGGCGGGGTCTGGGCGCAATTGCGGGTCGAGGCGATGCAAGCCGCGGCCGAAGAGCCGCTTTTGGCTTCGTACCTTCACGCTTCGATCTTGCACCACGACCGCATTGAAGACGCGCTCTCCTATCACTTGGCGCAGAAGCTTGGTCACGGCGATTTGCCGGCTCTGCAATTGCGCGAAGTTATCCGCGAAGCGTATGCCTCCGATCCGGAGATTGCGGTGCTGGCCACACGCGACATGCGCGTCGTGCGCGAGCGCGACCCGGCATGCAGGACCTACCTGCAGCCGTTTCTCTACTTCAAGGGCTACGGCGGGCTGCAGGCTTATCGCGTCGCACATTGGCTGTGGCGGCAGGAGCGCGATGTCCTCGCTTACCATTTGCAGAGCCGAGTCTCTGAATTGTTCGCGGTGGACATTCATCCCGCCGCAAGCATCGGCGGCGGCGTGTTCATCGATCACGCGCATGGCATTGTCATCGGCGAGACCGCGGTGGTGGAGGACGATGTCTCCATGCTGCACTCGGTCACGCTTGGCGGCACCGGCAAGGCAGGCGGCGACCGCCACCCCAAAATTCGCCGCGGCGTGCTGATCGGCGCCGGCGCCAAGGTGCTCGGCAATATCGAGGTTGGCGAGGGCGCGCGCATCGCCGCCGGCTCTGTTGTGCTCGAAGACGTACCCGCGCGCTGCACAGTGGCCGGCATTCCGGCCAAGGCCGTTGGCGGCGACTGCTGCGAAGAGGGTCTGACGCCGGCCGAGGAGATGAACCAGAAGTTCGACGCCGGCGGCTAGTTGCCGGGACCGGTAACTTGATAGGTCGCGGCGTTGCCGATGGCGGTCGCGCTGGCTGCCGCGGTGTTGGCGTACGGCGCGATCACGCGCGCGGTGGAGCTGACGTCGCCGGAATTAGTTTGGTTGTTGTACGCGTAAAGGCTGGGCACGTTGGTGTCGCAAAAGCCGCACAGCGATCCGGTGACGCTATTGCCGTAAGCTGCGGACGACGCGAGCGCGTCGCCGCCGGTGCCGGAAAGCGCGGCGTTGGCGGAGATGTCGCCCGCGTTGCTTTGCGCGACGTCCATTACGGTGTCGGAACCGACATTGGAAACGATTGCTTGGTTGCCAACGCCATAGGCGCCAGCTGAACCGAAGCCGACAAAGTCGCCGCCGAGCGTGACGTATGAGTCCGCCGAAACGTTGCTGCTGGCGCTCTGGTCGATACGTGCGTTGACGTAGCCCCACTGATTGTCGATGGCGACGCTGTTGGCGTTAGCGGTGGCGTTGCCAGATGCATCGTAGGCGTAGCCGGCATAAAGATCGACGCGCGCGCTCACGCTGTCGCCGGTGGCGGTCTGACGGACGTCGCCAAGAATGGTTGAGGTCTCGCCGCCGATGCTCATGTTGTTGGCGCTGGCGATCGCGCCTGACGCAACCTGGCCGGCGATGCAACAATGATCGGCTTCCACCAGGGCGCTGACTGAGCGGGTGCTTTCCTGATCCGCGAGCACGCGCAGCGCGCTGTACTCGGCGGAGACCGCCGCCACGTTGCCGCTGGCGGATGCAGAGGTGGCGGCATTTTCGGCGTCGCCGCCGGGGACTCTGGTCCCCGCGCGGCGATCGCCCTC
>CALBSY010000187.1 GCA_937967725.1 uncultured Alphaproteobacteria bacterium
GATCGAACGGGAACGTTTCCGAATCTTCGACGCGCGCTTGCGGCGGTGCGGCGGTCCCGGATTTGGAACGCCCCGCCACAGCGGCCTACTTCGCCAGCGTGTGCGGCTGGTCGATGCCGGCGGGCGATTTGGTGAAAATCTGCACGCCGTCCTCGGTAACTCCGACCGAATGCTCATACTGCGCCGAAAGCGACTTGTCCTTCGTCACCGCGGTCCAGCCGTCGCCGAGAATCTTCACGGCGGGCGAGCCGATATTAAGCATGGGCTCGACGGTGAAGATCATGCCCGGCTTCAACTCCTCGCCTTGGCCCGGCTTGCCGAAGTGCAGAATGTTCGGCGCGTCGTGGAACACGCGGCCGAGGCCGTGACCGCAAAAGTCGCGCACCAACGACGTGCGTTCGGACTTCGCTGAGGTTCAGATGTGGTCGCTGAGGATCCCGAGCGTGGCGCCCGGTTTGATGGCGGCGATCCCGCGCATCATGGCTTCATAGGTGACGTCCATTAGCCGCTCGGCTTTGCGCGCCACCGGCGCGATGGCGTACATGCGGCTGGTGTCGCCGTGCCAGCCGTCGAGGATGACGGTGACGTCGATGTTGACGATATCGCCTTCGCGCAGCACGCGCTCGCCGGGGATGCCGTGGCAGACGGTGTGGTTGAGTGAGGTGCAGATCGTGTGACGGTAGCCGCGGTAGAACACGCACGCCGGCAGCGCGCTGTGATCGAGCACGAAGGCCCTCGCAAGATCGTCGAGCCGCTGAGTGGTGACGCCGGCGCGCGCCTCAGGAACCAGCATGTCGAGGCACGCGGCCGCCAGTTCGCCCGCCGCCGCCATGCCGGCGAAAGCCTCCGCCGGGTCGTGGATCTTGATCTGGCCGATATTGCGCTCTGGCGCCTCGACGGCCTGGACGTAACTCATGCTCGCTCCGGTTCGCTGCTCTCTTAACATAGGCGCGCCGCGTTAACAGCCGAGGGCGCCGGTTTGACGGCGCGCTAAGGCTGCGCTTCAGTGCCGGGGCGAGGTTTGTGCGGGAGTGGGCTATGAAACGCAAACATTTGATCGCACTCGCGGTTTGCATGGCGCTGGGGGCAGGGCCAGCTGCGGCGCAGAAGCCGGCTGCGCCCGCCTCGGCGGGCTCCGACGTGATGATCCGGGTGTGTAACAACACAAATGACAACGCGCGTGTCGCGCTTTCCTATCAGCCGGTGGGCAGCGGCCAGTTCTACAACGAAGGCTGGTACGGCGTGCCCTCGCGCTCGTGCCAGGATTTGGTGCGCACGACGAACGCGTATTTCTACGCCTACGCCGAAGTCGAGAATGACGGCAGCCGCTACTGGTCCGGCAGTCATCCGCTGTGCGTGGAGTATCCGGGGCCGTACGCGTTTTGGACCACCAACTCGACCTATTGCGCGGCGCATCAGGAATTGCGCGACTTCGTGACGATGCACGCCGAGGACTTCGGCATCTACACCTGGAATCTTGATCCCTAGGCTTCTCGGCGCGACGCCGATAAGAGCGGGACGCTAAGCCGCGCGTGAGGCGGTTCTTCCGATGACGCGGTTGCGGCCGCTGCGCTTGGCTTCGTAGAGGCCTTCATCAGCGCGTTTCAGCAGCGCGTCGGCGCTATCGTCCGGCCCTTCCGAGCAAGCGACGCCGATGGAAACCGTGACTTCCAACGATTGCGGCAAACCGGGTGCGTTGAAAGGCGCGCTGCAAATGCTGCGGCGGAGGCGTTCGGCGGCGAGACAAGCGATGTCGCCGGCCGTGCGCGGCATGATGACGACAAATTCTTCCCCGCCCATGCGGCAGGCGAAATCGGAAGGGCGCACGTTGGATCCGAGCCGCACCGCGAACTCACGCAGCACGCAATCGCCGACGTCGTGGCCGAACGTGTCGTTGCAACGCTTGAAATGATCGATGTCGATGGTCATCACCGAAACTGGATCGCCGCCGCACTCGGCGCGCTGCACCAACGGCGCCAGCTGGGCGAACACGAAGCGGCGATTGTAAAGCCCCGTGAGCTGGTCGGTGATGGCGAGTTCCAGGCTCTGATCGAGGCGCGCCCGTAAGGCGTCCATATAGCGTTTGCGCCGCATCAGTGTGCGGGCGCGGGCCACCAGTTCGTCGTCGTCGATCGGACGCACGATGATGTCATGCGCGCCGAGTTCGAGCGCACGCACGGCGCGGGGCCGGTCGTCCGGTTCGATCACGGCGAGAATGGGTAAGTGCCGCGTCGGTTCGCCCGAGCGCATGCGAGCGATGACGCGGAAGCCGTCGAACGCCTTGGATGTGACCGAGACGACAACGAGATCCGGCGAGGCGGCGCTCTCTTCGCTGCCCAAAACCGCGACGCGATGTTCGACGCCAAGCGCGTTCTTGATCGCCTTGATTTGGCTGGCGTTGTCGTCGACCACCAGGACGTTGCCGGCGACGAGACGATGCTGATCGAGCGGATCGTAATGGAGATCTTCCTCGATCACGCCAAGGCGTTTGCCGCTGGCCTCGCGCGCGCGCAATTCGTCGGTCACGACCTTGAGCGCGAGCAGACTCTTGACCCGCGCCATCAGGTGAACTTCGTCGATCGGCTTGGTCAGAAATTCCTCGGCGCCGGCCTGAAGCCCGCGCAATTTGTTGTCGCGGTCGTCGAGCGTAGTGAGGATGACAACGGGGATGTGACGCGTCTCGGCTTGCGCCTTCAAGCGCCGGCAGGCTTCGTAGCCGTCGATGCCGCCGGGCATCATCACGTCCATCAAGATGAGATCGGGCTTCTCCCGTTTGGCCAGCTGCACGGCCTCTTCGCCGCGGCGCGCGGTCAGCACGTCGTAATAGTCGGATGTGAGCCTGGCTTCGAGCAGGCGGCGGTTGGCTTCGAGATCGTCGACGACGAGGATGCGCGCGCTCATGGCCGCGCCCTCATCCGATGAACTTGCGGATGGTCTCGAGGAACGTCGTGACCGAGATCGGCTTCGACAAATAGGCGTCGCAGCCGGCGGCGAGAATCTTCTGTTCGTCGCCGCGCATGGCGAAGGCGGTGACCGCCACCACCGGGATCGCCTTCAGCGCCGCATCCTTTTTCAGCCGGTCAGTGAGTTCCAGGCCGGAGACTTCGGGCAGCT
>CALBSY010000188.1 GCA_937967725.1 uncultured Alphaproteobacteria bacterium
CTCAGGCGCATCGAGGCGACGCCAGCTTTGGCGGCGGCGCCAGAGGCCGCGAAGTACGCACGCAAGGCTCTGAAAAAGCGCGCCCGTCGCATGCGCGCGCGCGCCGAACGGCTTGCGGCGGCGGTTCACGCCGGCGGGGCCTAGCTTCCGCGACAACGCTGCGGCTTCGCCTTTCGGTTCTGCGTCGCTAAGTCGAGGCCGATAGGGGTCATGCATGTCCGACATTCGCTTTGACGGCCAAGTTGTCATCGTCACCGGCGCGGGGGGCGGGCTGGGCAAGTGCCATGCGCTTGAGTTCGCGCGTCGCGGCGCCAAAGTGGTCGTCAACGATCTCGGCGGGTCACTCGATGGAACCGGTGGATCGTCAATGGCTGCCGATGAGGTGGTCGCGCAAATCGCCGCTGGCGGCGGCGAAGCGATCGCGGACGGCGCTTCGGTGACCGTCGACGCGGGCGTCGCTAACATGATCGAGCGCACGATGCAGCGCTGGGGCCGCATCGACGTCCTGGTCGCCAACGCTGGAATCCTACGCGACAAGAGCTTCGCCAAGATGGAGCTGGCGGACTTCGCTGCGGTCGTGGATGTCCACCTGATGGGCGCGGTAAAACCGCTCAAGGCGATGTGGGAAATCATGCGCGCACAAAATTATGGACGCGTCGTGGTCACAACATCGTCCACCGGACTCTATGGTAATTTCGGCCAGAGCAATTACGGCGCGGCCAAGCTGGCGCTGGTCGGGCTGATGAACACGCTGAAGCTCGAAGGCGGAAAGAACGACATTCGCATCAATGCGATCTGTCCCGTTGCGGCGACGCGCATGACCGACACGTTGATGCCGCCAGAGATGTTGGCCCGCTTCGCGCCCGAGCACGTCACGCCGGGCGTCGTCTATCTCGCGTCCGAGCAAGCGCCGACCGGCGCGATTCTGACAGCGGGCGCGGGCGTGTTCGCCCTGGCGCAGCTGGTGGAAACCGAGGGCGCCTATCTCGGCGAGGCGGCCACGCCGGAGAGCGTGCGTGACCGGTGGGCGGAGATCACCGACCCGGCCGGCGCCGAGGCCTATCCAGCCGGGATGGCGCAGGCCCAAAAATTCCTCAGAAAATCCGACGCTTGAAGCCAGGTTATTGCGAATAGGTGGCGCGTTGAGGTCACAGATGCGGACCGCATAAGAGCCATCACCCAAATAGGGCCTGTCTTTCGTGCTGGTCTCCGCTAGTTAACGCCACCTATGGGGCTCCTCCTCCTCATCCTCTTCGCGATTTACGCGAGCGCCTCGGTCATCGGCTTCGCCGTGCTGTGGCGGCGCGTCGACGGGCTGAACGCGGAAGTCGCACAGCTGCGCCGCGCCCTGGGCGCCCGGTCGGCCCCTCGGCTGTTGCGTGCTGAACCCGGCGTCGTTGTTCCGATCGGCGATGAGGGCGACGACATCGTCGATGATCTACCGGAAGGCCCCGCCGCACGCGCGGCCCGCACCTGGGGACTGCCGACCGACACGCTGCAACTGCCGCTCGCGCGCGTAGCGCTCTCGCCGGAGACCTTGCGCGGACTTGTGCTCGGCCTCATGGCGACGGCGCCGGCGCTGGCCTTCTTCTTTCGCGCCGACACACCAGTGATCGTTGCATCCGGGCTCGCCGTGGCGGCGGCGATGATGGTGATCGCGCTGCGGCCGATTTGGCGCACGGCCGCGTGGGCGGCGGTGTTCACAGCCGGCGCCTGGGCGCTGCTCGGTTTTGCACTGACCGCCGCGCACGCCGATCCCGCGAGTTACTCGGTATGCATTGCGCTGGCTGGCGCCGCCGGGCTGCTGCACGCACATCTGCGCCGCGCGACGCCCGGCGCCACAATGGCGCTCACAATGAGCGCCGCGGCGCTCGCGCTCGGCAGCCAGACCGGAATGGTCGGCGCGGCAGGCGCGGCGTTCGGCGTTATCGTTGCGCTGGCCGCAATTGTTGGGGCCATGAGTTTGCGTTTGGAAGCGATGCATCTCGCCGCGTTTGGAGCGGCGGTGATTGGTCTTTTCGTGTTGAGCGGCCAAGACAGCGCCGCGATTTGGTTCACGCCGGTGACGGCATGGGCGGGCGCGCTATTTCTTGGCGTCGCGGCAATCCGCGTGCCGCAACTCGGCGCACGCGGCGTCGCATTGGCGGGAACAGGCGCTTTCGGGGCCCTCGGCGCGATCCTGGCCCTCAACGCGGCGGGTCACGGACTGGCCAACCCCTACGCCGCCGCCGGGGCGTTCGCCGTTCTTGCGACAGCGCTTGGCATCATCATCGCAGCGGCCGCGATGCGGCGCGATCGCGGATTGGCCCCACTGCGCTTTGCACTGTGGATGCTGGCGCTCGGCGGGTTCGTCGCCATCGCATGCGCAATCGTGTTTGCGTTACCAGCGCCATTGGCGGCGCCGGCCTTTGCGTTCGTCGCCCTCGGGCTCGCTGCGCTCGACTTGCGGTTTGGCGAAATGACCTGGCGCACGTTTGGCGTCGCCGCAGCGCTCCTTGCCGCCATCTTCGCGGCGCTCAGCGCCCAACTCATGTTGGCCGAAACCAACGTCTGGCCACCTTGGACGATTATCGCCCTCGGCGCCGCAACCCCCGCTGCTTTGCTTGGCGGCGCCGCGGCTGCCGCCGCCCGGAAGCCCGCAGCGGCGACGGCCGCCTTGTTCGAAATGTTGGCGCTGGCGCTCGGCGTAGGCGCGGCCAGTCTCGCCGTGCGGCTCATCTTCACGGGCGGCGCGACGCTGCTACACCCCATCGGCTTCGTCGAAGCGGGTGCGCATGCCGCGATCTGGCTCGTGGCGGCGTTGCTGATCGGATCGCGCGCGCATCGGGGCGCGGCGCAAGTCCGCGTCGCGGCAATCAACGTGCTTACTTTCGCGGCTCTCGGCGTCATGACCTTGGCCAGCGTGTTGTGGATGACCGCCTACTGGGAGCAGGCGAACACGGGGCCCGCCTTTCTCACGCGCGACACGCTTGGCTTCCTGATCCCGGGCGTGCTGTTCGGCGCACACTGGGTGTTTTGGCGCGCGCGTGGCGACAGTCTGCAGACGCGGCTCGTGTTCGGTGGGGGCGCGCTGCTGCTGGCGGCGTTCGTGACGCTGGAGGCGCTGCGCGCGCAGGCCTTGCCGGATTGGGCCGGCGCGCTTGCGGGCGCCGGTTCGTTTGCGTTAGCGCTGGGGCTGAATTTTGCTCCTGGCGTCACCAACGCAGATGGCCCGCGCCGGGTCACACCTCGGCGAAAATCTCCATCGAGATCGGGGTCGCCAGCAACGCCGTCAGGCGCGGCAGGACGCGTGCAAGGTGCGCGGTCTCGGCGTGCGCATTGAACGCTTCCCAATCGGCAAAACGGGCATGCACCGCGAAGTGCTCGGTTGA
>CALBSY010000189.1 GCA_937967725.1 uncultured Alphaproteobacteria bacterium
CGCAAGCTCCTCGGCTATCAGTACGCGGTATATCGACTGCCTCCCGCCGACCCAATTTGGCGCGCGTCCTGCGGCGCGCATAAAGGAACGCTCGAGGCGAAGTGATCGTTCCAATCTGGTTTGGAAGCGGGCTAACTCCGCTCCGGCAACGCGTAGCCGATGACGTAATCGCCCGCAGGCGTCTCCATGAAGTGATGCCCCGCCGCGACGATCACGAGATATTGGCGACCGCCCGCTTCATAGATCATCGGATTGGCTTGCCACACAGTCTCACCCGTTTCGATATCGATCGCGCGGATCAGGTTATCCGTCGCTGCCGCGATGAAGATAAGGCCGCTTGCTGTAATCACGGCTCCGCCATTGTTGGGCGTGCCGATATCGAACGGCAGCATGGAGGGAATGCCGAACGGCCCGTTGCGCCGCGCGGTACCCAGCGGCCGATCCCAAATCGTCGCGCCTGTGCGCAGATCAATGGCGCGGATGCCGCCATAGGGCGGCTGCTTGCATAACAGGCCTGTGAACGGCAGGCGCCAGCCGGCATTGACGTCGATGGCGTAAGGCGCGCCGGCTTGAGGATCGCCTGCGTCTCTCGGGCTTTCGCCTTCGCCACGTGGCGTCCAGCCGCGTTCGTCGGCCACGGCGCGCGGTATCAGCCGGTTGTAGTTCGGCATGTCGTTATAGTTGGCGATGATGACGCCACGGACCGGATCGACTGCGACGCCGCCCCAATCCGATCCGCCATTATAACCGGGATACTGGATCCAGCGCCGAGCTGTGGTGGGCGGCGTGTAAACGCCTTCGTACGCCGCCTGCCAATACTGGATACGGCAGATCATCTGGTCGATCGGCGTCACGCCCCACATGTCGCGTTCGCGAAGATTCGGCCTCCGCAACGTGTGATAAGCGGAGAAAGGCTGCGTCGCGGTGCGTTGGTCCGGTTCGACGCCGCCCTGCGGAACGCGGCGTTCTTGCACGCCATGCAATGGTTCGCCTGTGCGCCGATCTAAGACGTAGATCTCCCCTTGCTTGCTCGACAACAGCACGGCTGGCGTGGCGCCGTCCTCACCGGGAAAATCGATCAACGTTGGTTGTGAGCCGAGATCATAATCCCAGACATCCATGTAAACTGTCTGAAATACCCAGCGCGGGCGGCCGGTTTCGATGTCGAGCGCCACTAACGCGGTGGCGTGCGCGTTCTCTTCGGCGGTTCGCGTGCTCGACAGATAATCAACGGCCGAGTTTCCCATCGGGAGGTAGACGAGGCCCAACTCCTCATCGCCGGTCGCCATCGTCCACATGTTCGGCGTGCCGCGCGTCCAAATTTCACCTTCCGGGGGCGCGCCGCGCCATTCGGGATTGGTCATGTCCCAGGCCCAGCGCAATTCGCCGGTGACCGCATCGAAGGCTTGAATAACGCCGGACGGCGCGTCGAGCTTCTGGCCGTCGAGCACTTGGTGGCCGGTAACGACGACGCCGCGCACGACCACGGGCGGCGAGGTGATGGACACCATGCCGGGCACAACTTCGCCCATGCCTTCGGTGATCGAGACGGACCCGTTGTCGCCAAAGCCCGCACATGGCGCCCCCGTGCGCGCATCAACCGCGATCAAGCGGGCGTCAAGCGTGCCTTCGATGATGCGCTGTTGACATCCGTCCGCGAGATTGGTTTGCGGCGCCTCGAAATAGGCCACGCCGCGGCAGGCGGCGGTGTAGGGAATGTAGTCGTCGGAGACCTGCGGATCATGGCGCCAGCGTTCTTCGCCCGTTTCCGCGTTGAGTGCGATCAGGATGTTGCGCGCCGAGCAGAGATAGAGCGTATCGCCGATTTTGATGGGTGTCGTTTCCGCGCCGTAATCCTCATCCGGCGTATCGCCGGTGCGATACGTCCACGCGCGCTCAATATTACTGACGTTTTGCGGCGTGATCTGCGTGAGCGGCGAGTAACGGCGTGCAGCGTAGGTGGCGCCGTAAGCCGGCCAATCAGCTCCGGCTTCGCGCAGAGACGGATCGGACATGGTCAAACGCTCCGACGGAAGCGCGGCCGGCTCTTCGCGTCCACTCGCCGCGCCAATGGCGCCGGCGCCCGCCAATGCCACGACGATCCACGCGGCGATACCGATATTGCGTCGGCGGCGGCCGCGTACCGTGTCCAAGGCCGGCCACAAAAAGATGACGAGCAAGAGCAAGACGAATGGGCCGAGGAGGCGCGGCAGAAGCGCCCAGCCATCAAGTTGCGCCTCACTCAGCGCCCACAACACGGTGAAGGCAAACACGGCGATGTAAATCCATGCGCCGACGGCGCGCCCGCGTATCAGGAACCAGCCGGAGGCGGTCAATCCAATGCCCGCGAAGAGATAGTACCATGAACCTCCTATGCTCGCGAGGTAGACCCCGCCAGCGAGCAAGGTCAGTCCTACCAACGTCAAGACCGCGCCAAGTGCTGTTGCGGGCCAAGAGCCGCCCGTGTGAGCAAGTGCCATGATTTGCCTCCAACTAAGGCAACCGGCGAACATCCTGGCTGTTCCGCAGAAGTGATCGGCGCTGTTGGAACTTCCTTGCAAGCGAAGGTGCTGGAGGAAGATCCCGACTAGGGTGTCATGAAATAGGCCAGCGCCAACAACAGCACGATCGCCGCGATCAGCGAAATCACGAGAATACGCCGCATCATCGGCACTTTACGGGCCTGTCGGGACTTGTCCGGGTTCAATTCGGGTGCTCATTCATGACCAATTACGGGAGATAGAGCGCTGTGGCAGTGAAATCCATGAAGGAGGCGATCAAGAGCCTTGATGATGCCGCGGAGGTCGCCAACGCCGTCGCCCGAAGCGCCGCGAAACGAACGTGGACGTTGGTTTCACGGGTCTCGGCGTGCTCTTGATGTCATGGGAGCATGCGACGGGAGTCAGAACCACTCGGATTGAGCAACGTTTTGCTACGCATGCGCCTGGATCGCCCAAGCGAAATCAAGAGTCGTGATCCGCGAGATCCGAGGCCATCTGATACGCGGGGCGTTCTGATTCTTGCTTCTTGTCGGGCTTGCGCCAAACAGGCCGCTCCATTGGCTGCTTTGCTGAAACGCGCCAGGGTCAAACAATGCGGCCTCCGTGGCGGAAGCCGCCGCCGACACGACAAAGCGCGGTCCGGTGAACGTCCACGCACGCTGACGAACACCGAGTTTGGCGACACTCTCTGCGCCAGCGTCAGCACTCGACCACGTTGACAGCGAGGCCGCCTTTGCTGGTCTCTTTGTAGTTCGACGACATGTCCAAGCCGGTCTGGCGCATCGTCTCAATCACCTGGTCCAGGGAGACTTTGCTTGGTCCGGTCGAATGCAGCGCCAGGCGCGCGCCGTTAACCGCCTTGACCGCGCCAACCGCGTTGCGCTCGATGCAGGGGATTTGAACCAAGCCGGCGACGGGGTCGCAGGTCAGGCCGAGATTGTGTTCCATGCCGATTTCGGCGGCGTTAGCGACCTGTTGCGGGGTAGCACCCCAAACCGCCGCCAATCCTGCCGCCGCCATCGAACAGGCGACGCCGACTTCGCCCTGGCAGCCCATCTCAGCGCCAGAAATCGAGGCGCGCTGCTTGTAAAGCAGCCCAATGCCGCCGGCGGTCAGCAGAAAGCGGCGCGTGTCTCGGGCCGGGTTTTCGCCATTGGCGCAATAGTGGCGCAAGATCGCCGGTAGGATGCCTGCCGCGCCATTGGTCGGTGCCGTCACGACCTGGCCGCCCGCCGCATTCTCCTCGTTCACCGCCATGGCGTAGACGTTAAGCCAGTCGAACAGGCGTTCGGCCTCGTTGGCCTGCGGGTTCTGTTGCAGCCTGCGCCAGATCGCCGGGGCGCGGCGAGTAACCTGTAGCGATCCCGGCAACACGCCGTCTCGGCTTAGTCCACGTTCGATGCACGAGGCCATGACATCGGCCACACGATCCAGTCTGGTGCCAGTCTCGGCGCGCGGCCGGATCGCGTCCTCGTTAAGATATACGATCTCCTCGATGCTCTTGCCCTCGCGCGCGCAATGCTCAAGCAGCTCGGCGGCGTAGGCGAACGGGAAGGGCACACGGCGCCCGGTGGCGATCTGGTCCTTCGGGGCGGGCGAGCGCAATTGCTTCTCGGTGGCGATGAAGCCGCCGCCTGTCGAATAGTAAGTTTGCTCGAGTATGAGCGCGCCAGATTCATCAAAGGCGCTCAACTTCATCCCGTTGGGGTGCAGTTCGGGCATCACGTCATAGGCGAAAACAATATCGCGCTCGGGATCGAAGGCGATCGCGTGTTCGCCCAACAAAGCGATGCGTTTCTCGCCCGCGACCTGCGCTTCGATCGCTTCGGCCTTGTCGGGGTCGAGCGTCTCCGGATCCAGCCCGCAAAGGCCGAGCACGACGGCTTTAGGGGTCGCATGGCCAGCGCCGGTCAGCGCCAGCGAGCCCTGGAGCTCTACGGTAACCTTGCCGACGTTCTGCAACGCGCCTTGGGCGCGAACCTCTTCCAGGAACCTTGCGGCAATGCGGATCGGCCCCAGCGTGTGGGAGCTGGAAGGTCCAATGCCGATGCGAAAAAGGTCGAGAACCGAGAGCATGTTGTCGCGCGCCTTCCTACGCTATAATTGAAGCAATTCCACCACGTGGCGCACGCGAGCCGCCGAAGGAGGTCTCCTTGAAGGCGTTGGTCAAACGCGAAGCCGCTCCGGGCCTCTCGCTCGACGATGTTCCCGAGCCGCAGCCCGGCCTCAACGACGTGTTAATCCGTGTCAAACGCACGGCGATCTGCGGTACCGACGTGCATATCTACAAATGGGATGAGTGGGCGCAGAAAACCATCCCGGTGCCGATGGTGGTCGGTCACGAGTTCGTCGGCGAGATCGTCGAGGTCGGCGACAACGTCAACGATTACAAGCCTGGCATGATTGTCTCCGGCGAGGGGCACATTGTCTGCGGCCGTTGCCGCAACTGCATGGCTGGGCGACGTCACTTATGCCCGTCCACGAGCGGGGTCGGCGTCAACAGACCGGGCGCCTTCGCCGAGTACATCGTCATTCCGAACGCCAATGTGTGGCACCACGCCGATGGCATCGATCTCGACATTGCCGCCATCTTCGACCCATACGGCAACGCCACGCATACCGCGCTGCAATGGGACATGGTCGGCGAGGACGTGCTCATCACGGGCGCCGGTCCCATTGGCGCAATGACCGCCGCAATTGCCCGCCATTGCGGGGCGCGTCACGTGGTGATCACCGACATCAACGACTATCGTCTCGGCCTCGCCAAAAAGCTCGGCGCCACACGCACGGTCAACGTGTCAAAAGAAACGTTGAGAGACGTGCAAAAAGAACTCGACATGACCGAAGGCTTTGACGTCGGTCTCGAAATGTCAGGCGCCCCGGGCGCGCTTGCAGACATGATCGACAACATGTCTCACGGAGCCAAGATTTCGATGCTCAGCATACCGTCCGGCGA
>CALBSY010000190.1 GCA_937967725.1 uncultured Alphaproteobacteria bacterium
GGGCGGCTAACAGCATCCAGAGTGGTGAGAGCGTCCAGCGGACATTGGCCAACGGCTTGGTGCGGAGCGAATTAGGTACTTCCGACTCCGCCTCGTGGTAGCGTGAGAAGAGCTCGTATGTGTTGGGAAAGCAGAAAACGAGGAGTCCCGCAAAGCCCGACAGCGCCAGCCAGATCGTCACCATGCCGAACGTGGACATATCAAGCTCGATGAACGCGCGCGCGAACTGGCCAGGCAAGCTAGAAGCCATGCCTTCGTACGTGAGCATGCTCGTGGCGGCGGCATCGCTGAAATCAAACATATCAGCGAACAGACGATGCGCACCGCCGAACGTCTCCGCGCGGAAATAGACCCACGTTATCAGCACCGCGAACACAGTGAGCGCCTGGTAGAAGAGCCGCTCCGGTAGGCTGGACTTCAGCGGAACGGCGCCGCGGATGCGGTTGTAAACGTTGTTGATCACCAAGAAGAGCCCGTGCAATCCGCCCCAAGCAACGAACGTCCAGGAGGCGCCATGCCATAAGCCGCCGATCAGCATGGTCAGGAGCAGATTAATGTAGCGGAGCGCAGGCCCGTGACGGTTGCCGCCCAATGCGATGTAAATATAGTCGCGCAGGAAACTCGACAGCGTAATATGCCAGCGCCGCCAGAACTCGACGATCGAGCGCGACATGTAGGGCGAAAGGAAATTCACCGGCAGGCTGACGCCGAACAGCAGAGCAAGCCCAATAGCCATGTCGGTGTAGCCGGAGAAGTCGAAGTAAATCTGGAAAAAGAACGACACAGCGCCGATCCATGCGTCCACGGCCGCGAGGCCCACCCCCTGTTCAGCCGCGGTGAACACAGGGTCAGCGTAGACCGCGAAATTGTCCGCGAAAAAAACCTTCTTAAAGAGCCCGATGGCGAGGATGGTCACACCGATAGCCACCCCGACGGCTGTTGGGCGGAACAAGCGCTCGCCGACGACACGCACGGCCGTCGCGGTGCGGCGCTGAGACGGCGGCGCTGGCGCTTTCACATCAGCGTCGCCGATCGTCACAATGTCGGCCTGCGCTCGCTTTCTCGCCGGATTAAACTGATCGATCAGGCTCCGGTACTTGACCAACGGACCTGCAATCAGATGCGGAAAGAACAGCACGGCTAACGCGTAATCGATGAAATTATCGTCGCGCCGGCCGCCGCGATGGAAATCAACGATGTAGGCAATCTGCTGGAACGAAAAGAACGAAATACCCAGCGGCAACGCCACAGCGGCTAGATCGACCGCAACGCCGGTGACATCGGTGTAGGTAGTGAGGATCAGGTTGAAGTACTTGAACGCGCCGATAAGGATCACGTTGAAGCTGACCAGCGCCGCCAGCCCGAGGTTGCGCAAGCCCTGCGAAGCCAGCCGCTCGGCCAGCCGAATCCCGGCGTAATTCAAGGCGATCGACGTCAGGATGATCCAAAGGTGGTCGACGCGCCAATAGGCGTAGAACGCGAGCGACATGAGGATCAACGCGATCTTGCCCGCCGTCAGCCCACCGATCCGCGCCGCGAGATAGCTGAGCAGCAGACAAGCGGGCAGGAACAGGAACAGAAAGTCGTAGGAATTGAAAAGCACGCCGCCCCCCGACAGGCGCGGCTAAGCACGCAGAAAACCTCGGGGATTGCAAGCCCTGCAAGAGAGGCGCGCCAGGGGGCGGCGCGCCCGGTCACAGGCAACGCGCACGGGCGATTGAAGACGGCCGTCGCCACGGCTAAAGACGCAGCGCGCGCAAGAATGCGTGTGCCGCCACTTATAAGGACCGGAACATGACGATGCGTACATTTGCAGGGTTGGTCTGCGTCCTGGCGCTCGCGTCCTGCGACCGCCCCGCAAAGCAAAGCGAGGCGCCATCAGCGCCAGCGCAATCCGGCGGGACGCTGGCCGAGACGATGCCCCGCACCATCAGCGCGACCGAGGCTGCCAATTTCCAGGTTGCGCTTGCGCAACTGCCGCAAGGCGCCACGCTTTCGCACGCCGTCGCTGAGGGCCCTGCTGTCGCTCTGCACTACACGGCGACGACAGCGCAGGGCCCGATCGCCGGGGTGCAGTTCATCGTCTTCGACTCAAACCAGGCCATCACGGAGAACAACCGCATCGAGCTGCCATCAAACCCTGATCCGCATCTCACAGGTGCAACGTCCGCAGCGCCGGACAGCACGGACGGTGGCGCGGAGAACGCTAACAAGCGTGCGGTTCTGGCGTTTTTCCAGGCGCTAACCAGTGGCAATGTCGATGCAGCCGCGCGTCAGGTCGGCGACGATGTCATCGAACACACCGGGACCGGAGCGCAAGGGAGAGCCGCATGGACGACGGCAATCCGCGCCGAGCCCGCTCGCCAGTACGGCATTCAGCGCATCGCCGCGTGGAACGACATTGTTATGACCTATCAGTCAGTCGGCACGGTCGGCGATGGCGGCGCGGTGCGCTGGGCGCCCGGTTGGGACATTTTCCGCTTGCGCGATGGCCGCATCGTCGAGCGCTGGCGTGTAAACTACTAAAACACCTGCGGCCCGCGTCCGCTGATGCGGGCCGCTTTCCTTCGGGTGGTTGAAAGCTGCCGCTAAACCGGCCGCCAGACGATCAATGAATACCCTTCGTGGTAGAAGCTGCCGAAGCCGGGGCGGCGGTCCCAGAGGATTTCGGCGCGACCGTGCTTGGCCGCCGCGCGCACGTCCGTGAAGTAGCCGTTCAGATACTGGCGGTGCGCGACATAGGCGTAAGCCATGTAGTCGTAGAGATTATCGGTGTCGTAATTCTCGATGCAGGGTTCCATCGAGATGACGAGATCGGGCTTGGCCTCCATCAGCCAGTCGAAGAAGTCCTTGTAGCGCGTGCCGGTCTGTTCGAGTGAGCAGAAGGTGCCGACCGTGGCGCCGGGGCCAATATTCACGGATTTGTCGAGATTGAAGTAGTCGAAGCGCCGACCGTTGAGCCTTAGCTTGTGATCGTCGGCGACTTGATTGACGAGATCGACGGCAGGTTGCGCCCAGTCGAGGCCCGTGAGATCGAGCTCGGGACGAAGCCTGCCGATGGTGGCGAGATTGAAGCCGGAGCCGCAGCCGAATTCCAGGAAGCGCTTCGAGCCGCCAACGAATTTCTTGAACATCCATTGCCGATAGACGCGAAACCAGTGGTGCTCGAAGGCGGCATCGCGCGGAATGGCGTAATCGCCGTTCAAGCGAATGATCGGTGTCGCGCCCATGAAGGGCGGGTCAAGCGCTTCGATGTCACGCCCCGATTTGAGGTAACGCTGACGCGTTTCTTCCCAGCTATCGGTCCAGATGCCGTGGCGATGTTCGCCGACCTTGGTGAAGCCATCGAGCTTCTTCAGGATCGAGAGTACGGCGGCGTCGCGCTCAACCTTGGTAAGACGACGCCAGCCGAAATCGTACTTGGCGGCTTCCTCGGCGATCAGCGCGCGGTCGTCCGCAGGCGCGCCGAAAGCGGCGAGAAAATCCTCGACCGTGAAGGTTTGCCACGTCTGGTCCGCCATTCGCCCTCAGCTCCGTTTCGTGCCTTCTAGCGGAGGGGCCCCGCCCCCGCCAGCGCGACGCTGCACGCCTCGTCTGCGGCGCCCGGATCAGCTAAGCAGCCCCTGATGGCGCCCATGATTTCCATCATCATGCCGGTCAAGAACGCTGGCCGAACGGTCGCGGCGGCGGTCGAGAGCTTTTTGAACCAGAGTTGGCCCGAAAAGGAACTCGTTGTCGCCGATGGCGAATCGACAGACGCGACACGCGATGCGCTCGCTGGGCTCGCCGGCCAAGACAATGTGCGCATTCTTCGGGCGACGGATGGCAGCGCGACGGAAGCGCTTATGCGGGCCGCGGGCGCCGCGCGCGGCGACGTGATCGGCATGTTGATGGCAGACGACTGGTTGGCGCCGGAAGCGCTCGCGCGGGTTGGCGCAGCCTTCGGGGCGGATGGCGAGCTGGACGTAGCTTCAGGCGGCGTGCACCTTCTCGCCGAGACAACAACGCCACATCCCGCGCAGATCATACCCGCTTCCGCAATTGGCCTCGACATCGAACCCATTATCGGCACGCCCTATTGCGGCGCCTTCTTCTTCCGCACCGCGCGCTGGCGGGCGTTGAAGGGCTTTTCGCAGGCGTTTCGTTATGGCGCCGATCGCGACTTCCTCATGCGTTGCCGCCTCGCGCGGCTTAATGCAGCGCGATTAGACGCGCCGCTCTACGTCTACCGCAAACACGCGGGTTCAGACACGCTGGTCGAGAATGAGGCAGTGGTGCGCGCATTTCTTACCGATCATCTGCGCATGGCGCGGAGTTGGCTCGCGCACCCGAACATCAATCCAACCGAAGTCGCGCGCATACGAGCGTGGCGGCGCGAACAGGCGGTCGAGTTGGCGCTGCGCTGTCTGCGTTCAGGTGAAGCCGGAGACGCGCTCGGAGTGCTTGCATCGCAGAGCGTCGCAGACCCACTGACGATCACCGCGTTCGCGCGCCGCGCCGTTAGCGTTGGCTTGGCCAAGCTCAGCGGCGCGGGGGCGCGACGTCCATCTGCTTAAGCAGGATCATGGCGCCGTCTTCATCATAGTCGAACGGCACATAAATAAGATTGCCAAGCGCTTCGCGGATCGCGGCGTGGTGCTTTGGATCGGCATACACGAGGAAAAACCCGGCCCCGCCGGCGCCGAGCAACTTGCCGCCGATGGCGCCGGCGTTGCGCGCGGTGTCGTAGATACCGTCGATCTTTTCATTCGAAATCATCGCCGAGAGCTGACGCTTCATCCGCCATGTCTCGTCCAGCATGTGCCCGAAGCGATCCATGTCGCCGCCACGCAAAACGTCCCGCGCTTCGAACACCATGTCGTGCATGTGCTTTAGCTGCGCTGTGCGATCGACCAGCGTATCCACGAATGTCTTGGCGATAGTTGAGGCCATTCGGCTGGCGCCAGAATAGAACAGCATCAGCCGTTCCTTCAGCATTTGCTTGCGTTCGGCCGGCAAGTTCAGCGGTTCGACGATAATCTCGCCATTTTGCTTGAAGTGAATAATGTTGAGGCCGCCGACAGCCGTCGCCACCTGGTCCTGCGAGCCGACGTTTTCCTTGATCCAGTTCTGCTCAAGATCGATCGCGGCCTTGTAAAGTTCGTTTTTGTCGATCTCCTCGTCCTTCAGCGCCTTAAGCGCGAGGATCAGACCGTTCGCAAACGCCGAGCTTGAGCCCATGCCGGAGCGCGCAGGCAGGTCGCCTTGGTGATGGATTTCGACGCCATGCGCATCGTCGTAGCCCATCATGCGCAGACCTTCGCGCACCGCGGGGTGCAGGATCTCCGAGATCGTGCTCACCGGTTCGATGTGCGACCATACGATGCGGAACGCGTTCGGGAAGAACGGCGGAAAGCGCCGGCACGTGATGTAACAATACCGGTTGATTGCCGTAGACAGCACCGCGCCGCCGTTCTGCAGATAGTAAGGCGGATAATCGGTGCCGCCGCCGAAGAACGACACGCGGAACGGTGTGCGCGTGATGATCATCAGTTTGTCGCCAAGAGCGATTCTACACGTGCGCGGATGCCGCCGGGATCGAGACCGATGCGCTTGCGGATATCGTGCACAGTGCCGTACCAGCCGCAAAACTCATCCGGCAAGCCGTGATAGGTCGTTGCAAGGCCCGGCGTTTCGTTGACCGCTTCGTGCAAACCGAACGCATCGTGCACGATCACGATCTTGGTGTTGGCGAACCGCGCGACGGCCTCCTTGTCGATCGGCTTAATGGTGTGGAAGTAGACGATGTTGACCGGCAAGTCCTTCGCCGCTTCCCAGACGTTGGCAAAAATTGGGCCGGCGGCCATCACCGTGACCGCATGGCCGCCATCCGCCCCGACCACCGCCTTACCGACCTCGGCGGGGCCGCAAATCGCCTCGAGATCGAGTTTATGAGGGTTGTCGGAGAGACGGAAATAGGTTGGTGCGGCGCCATCGTAGCGCTGGCGGATCAGTGCATCGAGTTCGGACGGCGAACCCGGCTGAACGACTCCCATCGTCGGCAACATGCGCAAGATCGCAAGATCCATATAGGTGTGATGGGTGGCGCCGTCCCAGGCATAATCGAATGAGGCGCCCGTTGAGACGATGTTGCCGCCGAAACCGTTGTAGCACATGTCGAGCTTGATCTGTTCGACGCTGCGGTCGATCAGAAACGGCGCGATCGTATGCACGAACGGACGCAGACCTTGCGATGAAAGGCCAGCGGTCACGCTGATCAGCGTGTTCTCGCAAATACCCATGTTGAAGAAGCGGGTCGGGTACTTCTCCTTGAAGTGGCGAAACTGAAACATCGAGATATCGCCGAGCACGACGACGACTTTCTCGTCGGTCTCGGCGAGCGCTGATACCGTGTCCTTAAACTGGTCGCGCATGCCGACCTTGTGATTAGCGGGCGAAAGCATCGAGCTCTCCCAAAAGCATGTCGCGTTCGTCTTCCTTCGGACTGCGGCGATGCCAGGCGAACATGCCGTCGCCTTCGCTGAAACTCTTGCAGCCGTAACCCTTCACGGTGTGCGCGACGATGACTTTCACCGTCGATTGCGGCGCTTGGATCGCGCGTTCAAGCGCCGCAAGATCGTGGCCGTTCACCTCGTGCACTTCGCAGCCGAACGCCTTGAAGCGCGCACCGGCGCCATCAACCGGCATGCAGCGGATCTGCGAATTATTCGCGTCGAACAGCACAGTGAGGTTGTCGAGCTTGTTGTGGGCGGCGACCATGATGGTCTCCCACACTGTCCCCTCGTTGGATTCGCCGTCGCCGATCAGGGTGAAAGCGCGGCGCTTCTCGTTCTTGATCTTCATGCCAAGCGCCATGCCGGCGGCCAGTGAGATACCGTGGCCGAGCGAGCCGGTCGAGGCCTCCGCGCCGGGCACCTTCATGCGATCCGGGTGGCAGCCAAATTTCTGATCGTGCGCGCCGAAGCCGTACACTTCTTCGATTGGGAAGTATCCGTACGCTGCAAGCGTGCAGTAGAGGCCAAGAGAAGCATGGCCCTTCGACAGGATGAAAATGTCGCGCTGCGGGTCGTGCGGCTTGGTCGGATCGTGGCGCATCTGATTATAGACGGCGCACAGCATCTCGACGATCGAGAACGACGTCGGGATATGGCCGTGTCCGCTCTTGTGCGACACTTGAATGATATTTTGGCGGATTTCGCGGGCGCGCGCGTCCATCGGGACGCCGCCCACATCCCCCGCCTTCTCCGCAGCAGCGCTCATTCGATCACCGCATACGAAACGCGCGCAGTCATCGGCATGCGCTGAATGCGGAGGCTATCGATGCCCAGTGTCTCGCGGAGCGCGACCGTCACGCCCGGGAAG
>CALBSY010000191.1 GCA_937967725.1 uncultured Alphaproteobacteria bacterium
CAGCCGCGCCAAGCGCGGCCTAGGAGCGGGCTGAGAGATTGCCGAATCTGGTGTAGCGGCTGTCAAAGAAGAGCTTCACTTTCCCGATCGGACCATGGCGCTGTTTGCCGATGATGACTTCGGCCTGGTTACGCACTTCGTCCAATTGCCGCATCCACGCGATGTGTTCGTCGCTGCCTTCGCGCGGTTCGGCCCGCTCTAGATAGTAGCTTTCGCGGTACACGAACAAGACTACATCGGCATCCTGTTCGATCGAGCCGGATTCACGCAAATCCGAGAGCTGCGGGCGCTTGTCGTCCCGTGTTTCGACCTGGCGCGAAAGCTGCGACAGGGCGATGACAGGCACTTTGAGGTCCTTGGCCAACGCCTTGAGGCCCTGCGTGATCTCACTCACTTCCTGCACCCGTCCATCGCTCTTTCGCGACGAAGAGGTCACCAGCTGCAGATAGTCGACGACGATGCAGTCGAGCCCGACCGTGCGTTGCAAGCGGCGTGCGCGCGCTTGCAACTGAGCGATGCCGATGGCGCCGGTTTCATCGATGTGCAGCGGCAATTGCTGCAGATTGACCGCTTCGTCGGCAAGGCGCTCGTATTCTTGCTTGGAAATCTTACCGCGCCGGATGCGGTCGCTCTCGATGCCGGCTGCGTCGGACAATAGGCGTGTCGCCAGCTGTTCGGCCGACATTTCCAGCGAGAAGAACGCCACTACGCCGCCTTTGTGCGGATCGTCGTCCGCGGCGCCGTCGCGCACGTGCTTCAAGCGCGTGCGCGCAATGTTGAAGGCGATGTTGGTGGCGAGCGCGGTTTTGCCCATCGACGGGCGCCCGGCCAGAATGATGAGGTCGGACTTGTGCAGGCCGCCCAGCATGCGGTCGAGATCGTCAAAATGGGTGGCGAGGCCGGAGACGTCGGACTTGCTCTCATACGCCGCCGCGGCCATTTCGATCGACGTCGTCAGTGCGCGCGAGAAGGGCGAGAAGCCGGAATTGGCCGTGCCGCTTTCGGCCAGCGAGAACAGCGTGCGCTCAGCTTCTTCGATGATGTCCTTGGCGTCGTGATCTTCGGGCGGATTTTCCGCCAGATCGGAAATGACGTTGCCGACACGGATGAGTTCACGCCGCAGAGCCAGATCGTAGATCAGTTCGGCATAGGATTGCGCTTGCGCCGAGAGCGGGGCGGCCGCCTCCATCAGTTTGACGAGATAGACCGCGCCGCCGATTTCCTTGATGCCGCCGTCGCGCGCGAACCGCTCCTTCAGCGTGACGCCGTCCGCCAGTTCGCCGGCGGAGATCAGTTCGGCGCACGCTGCGAAAATGCGTCCATGCACCGGATCGAAGAAGTGCTTGTCTTGGAGAAGTGCGGTGATGCGGTTGTAGGTCTCGTTGTCAAACAGGATGGCGCCCAACAACGCCTGCTCAGCTTCGAGATTGTGCGGCGCCACGCGCGGCGGCGCGGTGGGCGGCACGGCCAAGGGCAGAGTGGTTTGGTTCGACATGGGCGGCGGACGATGACGCGATTCGCATCCGCAACGATTAACGCGTGCGGGCTATGCCTCTGATATCCCGAGTCGTGGGCCGGATTTCGGTGTTGACGCGGAACAAGGCTTGCGCCCGATTCTGCACCGAAACGAAACGGCCCGCGTGCTTCCACGCGGGCCGTTCGTTTGCGGTCTGCGCCGCGTTCTATTCGTCCTTAGGCGCCTGTTCGGCGACGAAGGCCGCCGCCGCCAATTCCTTGGCTTGCGCTTCCGCTTCAGCGCGCTCGGCTTCGACCGCCGAGGCGATAACGTTCTCGCCGCGGGCTTGACGTTCCGCTTCGTCGGTGGAGCGGGCCACATTGACCTTCACGGTCGCATAGACTTCCGCGTGCAGACGCACGCGCACGTCATAAACGCCGATGGTCTTGATCGGTTTGTCGAGCACAACCGAGCCGCGTTCGACTTTGGCGCCGGCCTTGGCGATTTCGTCGGCGATGTCGCGCGAGGAAACCGAGCCGTAGAGCTGGCCGCCTTCACCGGCCTGACGGATCAAGACGTAGGACTGACCATCGATCTTGCCGGAAGACTTCTCTGCAGCGGCTTTGGCTTCTGCGTTCTTGGCTTCGATCTCCGCGCGGCGGGCCTCGAACGCCTTCCGATTGGTCTCGGTGGCGCGCAACGCCTTTTTCTGCGGCAGCAGGAAGTTGCGCGCGAACCCGTCGCGCACCTTCACCTCATCGCCGATGCCGCCGAGATTTTCGACTCGTTCAAGCAGGATGACTTGCATATCTCATCCTCCTTACTGGACCGCGAACGGCAGCAGCGCCAGTTCGCGCGCACGCTTGATGGCGCGAGCGAGTTCGCGTTGCTTCTTGGCTGAGACAGCAGTGATGCGCGCAGGCACGATCTTGCCTTTTTCGCTCATGTAGCGCTGCAGCAGCTTCACGTCTTTGTAGTCGATCTTCGGTGCTGCATCGCCGGAGAACGGACACACCTTGCGGCGGCGGCCGAATGGCCGGCGCGCAGGAATGTTGGAGATGTTGAATTTCGGGGCGCCTTTGTTGGCCATGACCTAATCCTCGTCGCCGCTGTCGCTGCTGTCCGAACCGTCGTCGTCGCGGCCTTCGCGGCGCGCACGGCGGCGTTCCTCGCGGTCGCGGCGCGCTAGGATCGGGGACGGTTCTTCGTCCAGTTCTTCGACGCGGAAGGTTTTGAACCGCATTACGTCTTCGTTGATCCGCAGACGCCGCTCGAGCTCGTGCACAGCCGTGGCTGGGCAGTCGAGGTTGAGCAGGGCGTAGTGACCCTTGCGGTTCTTACGGATGCGGTAGGTTAGGTTGCGCAGGCCCCAGTACTCGGTCTTGCCGACGTGGCCGCCCAATTCCTTGATCGTGTTGGTGATCTCTTCGACCAGCGAGTCGACCTGCTGGGGCGAGATCTCGGGACGTGCGATCAGCACGTGTTCGTAGTACGCCATCTTTTCCTCTTCCTTGGGCCTGCGGCGCTAGGGCGGTGGAAGCACCCGCCAAAGCGATGGACCCCGGAGCGCAAGGATTGGCCCGGGGCCGCAGACCGCGAAGGCGCGGAAAATACGCATTTCGGCCCCGGAAGCAAGGGCTGATGCCTTGCCGGGCGCCGCTGGCGGGGATACCTCGCGGACCATGACGATAGCCTTCATCTTTCCGGGCCAGGGCAGCCAAGCGCCGGGCATGGGCAAGAGCCTTTACGACGCCTTCGGCGCGGCGCGGGAGGTCTTCCAGGAAGTCGACGAAGCACTGGGCGAGAAGCTCTCGCGGCTCATCTTTGAGGGGCCGGGCGAGGAGCTGACGCTCACCGCCAACGCCCAGCCGGCGCTGATGGCGGTGAGTCTCGCCGCGATGCGCGCGCTGGAGCGCGAGTTTGGCGTGCCGGCGTCGAAGGCGGCGTACGTGGCGGGGCACTCGCTCGGCGAATATTCGGCGCTGGCCGCCGCCGGCGCGTTCAGCGTCAGCGACGCGGCGCGGCTGTTACGTACGCGCGGCAACGCCATGCAGGCGGCCGTGCCCGTGGGCGAGGGCGCGATGGCGGCGCTGATCGGCAAAGTCGATGTGGCGCTGGCCGAAGAGATCGCCGCCAAAGGCGCCGAAGCGGGGGCGTGCGTCGTCGCCAACGACAACAACGTCGGCAACGTTGTCATCTCGGGCTCCAAGGCGGGCGTCGACGCCGCGCTGGCCTACGCAAAGGAGAAAAGCGCGCGCGCCATACCGCTCAATGTGTCGGCGCCGTTTCATTCGCCGCTGATGCAGCCTGCCGCCGATGCGATGGCTGCAGCGCTGGCGAAAGCCGAGATCGCGCCGTTTTCGCCGCCGCTGGTGGCCAATGTAACCGCGCATCCGGTGAGCGAACCCGCTACAGTGCGTAATCTTCTGATCGAGCAAGTGACGGGGCGCGTGCGCTGGCGCGAGAGCATCGAGTGGATGAGCCACGGCGGCGGCGTCACGCGCTTCGTAGAAGTGGGCGCCGGCAAGCAGCTCACCGGCATGGTCAAGCGCAACGCGCCGGATGCAGAGGCCATCGCGTTGAACGAGCCAGCAGACCTCGAAGCCTTCGCTAAGAGCGTGTGATGCGCCAGGCAGCGCTGCTGCGCGGGGTTAATCTGGGTAAGCGCAAAGTGATCATGTCGGAGCTCCGCGCGCTGTGCGAGGGCGCGGGTTATTCCGGTGTGCAGACGTTGCTCGCGAGCGGAAACCTGGTGCTCGATGCGAGAGCAAAGGGCGCAAAGCTCGAAAGCGCGCTAGAGGCGCTGATCCAGCAAGGTTTGGGGCTTAAGACAGATGTGTTCGTGCGCACCAGCGCGCAACTGGACGCTGTCATCGCGGCCAATCCGTTCAAGTCGTTCGCCAGGACGCAGCCGAGTTTTCTGATTGTCGCGTTCATGCGCGGCAGCGCCAGCAGAGCTGAATTGGAGGCCATCCAGAAGACCGCGCTGCTCGGCGAAGAAGCCAAGCAGGGCAAGAATTGTCTCTACATCAGATTTCCCGTGGGCCAGGGGCCGTCAAAGCTGAAACTCCCTAGCCTCGCGCCCGCGCGCCAGTGGACTACGGTGACGCAACTTGCCGCGATGGCGCGCAGGGAATAAGTCGGCGCCAACGAAGAGGGTGATCAAATGTTCGATCTCAAGGGCAAGACCGCGTTGGTGACAGGCGCTTCCGGCGGCATTGGCGGCGCAATTGCGAGGGCTCTTGCGGCACAGGGCGCGCGCGTGGCGCTGTCCGGCACGCGGGTGGAGGCGCTGGAGACGCTCAAGTCCGAAATTGGTGGCGACCATCCGATTACGCCGTGCAATCTGTCGGATGCTGCGGCCGTAGATGCGCTGGTTGGCCAGGCCGAAGAAGCCCTGGGCGGCCGGCTCGACATCCTCGTGGCCAACGCCGGCATCACCAAGGACGGTCTCATGCTGCGTATGAAGGACGAGGATTGGGCGACGGTGCTGAAGGTCAATCTGGAGGGCTATTTCCGGCTCTCGCGCGCGGCGCTGCGCAACATGATGAAGAACCGCTGGGGCCGCATCATCGGCATCACCTCGGTAGTGGGCGTCACCGGAAACCCCGGACAGGCGAATTACGCAGCGTCCAAGGCCGGCATGATCGGTTTCACCAAGGCGCTCGCGGCGGAGGTCGCCAGCCGCAACGTCACCGCGAACTGCATCGCGCCGGGCTTCATCGCTTCGCCGATGACCGACGTGCTGAACGAAGCGCAAAAAACCGCGCTATTAGGCAAGATTCCGGCGGGCCGGCTCGGCGAGGGGTCTGATGTTGCAGCGGCGGCGGTCTACCTCGCCAGCGACGAGGCCGCGTACATGACCGGCCAAACCCTGCACGTAAACGGCGGCATGGCGATGATCTGAGCCGCTGCGAGGCGCTCTCAAGGCGCCTCCAGAAGCGAAAAAGGCTTGCGCCGAGGCGCACCTGTGGTCAAAAGGCCGCTCACAAGCGCCCTCGGGGGCGGCGAAGCATATTTCTGAACTGGCGAGGCATGAATGTCGGACGTGTTTGAGCGCGTGAAAGCGATTGTTATCAAGCATCTCGAGGCCCCGCCGGAAAAGGTGACGGAGAAGGCCTCCTTCATCGACGACCTGGGCGCCGACAGCTTGGACAATGTCGAGCTGGTGATGGCGTTCGAGGAGGAGTTCGGCATCGAGATTCCGGACGACGCGGCCGAGCACATCCAAACCGTCGGCGACGCGGGGAAGTTCATTTCGGAGAAACAGGGCTG
>CALBSY010000192.1 GCA_937967725.1 uncultured Alphaproteobacteria bacterium
CGCTGCCGGCGCCCGCATCGCCGCGGCCACGGCGCACCGCGGCGACGCGGCCATCCTCGCCTACGCGTTCTTCAGCGGCGTCGCGTTTCCCTGGCTCGGCTGCGCGCTGACAGCCTTGGCGGCGCTGGCGCGGCCCTAACGCGCTTGCGGCGCGAACTCTGCGTGTCTCAGGTGATCGCTACAGCGTAAACGCCAGCGCCGCCGCATCATGGCGCTCCCATGCGGACGCGCAATCGCCCCTGGCACGGCAATCCCGCGGTCGAACTCGGCTTCGCCATTACCGCGTTCGCCTGCGGCTTGTTCGATGCGCCGTTATGGCTGACGGGACTGGCGGCGGCGGGCATGCTGGCCTATTGGAACTGGTCGCGGCGCGTGGTGCTGAACCGCCTGCGCGGTGCGACATGGGCGACGGTCTCGACCGTCGCCACCATCGCCATCATCGCCATCATGGCCGGAGCGTATTGGCTCGGCCTCGTGTCCGGGGGACTGATCTAAATCATGAGCAAAGTGTCGATGCACGGGATCACTGCGCCCGTTTTCACCGCTCGCCTGAAAAGCTTGTCCAACATCCTGGCCAAGGCCGAACAGCAAGCCAAGCAAAAGGGTTACGACCCAGCCGTGTTGCTGAACGACCGGTTGGCGCCCGACATGTTTCACTTGATCCGCCAGGTGCAGATCGCGACGGACCAGGCCAAGGGCTGCATGGCGCGCCTCGCCGGACACGCGCCCGAGACGATCGAAGACGCGGAGGCCACGTTCGCGCAATTGCAGGCGCGCATCGCCAAGGTCGTCAGTATTGTTGAAGGCTATAAGGAGAGCGACCTCGAAGGAGCTGAGACACGCGACATCACGATCAAGATTCCCGATAGCGAACTGAAGTTCAAAGGCCTCGACTATGTAAACCAGTGGGCGATGCCGAACTTCTACTTCCACGTGACGATGGCGTACGCGATCCTGCGCCACAACGGCATCGAACTCGGCAAGCGGGACTTCCTGGTGGGCTGAGCGCGAACGTGCGCAAGCCCAACATCCGCTCGGCGGCGGCTGATTTCGGCTTCCTGGCGGTGATCTTCCGCGCCGGGGTGGCGGGCGCGGCGGCGTCCGTTGCGCTGCTCATCTTCGCCGCAGCGCTCGTCACTTGGTGGTGGACGCGACGGGCCGCGCTTGCGCAAATGGCGTTGCGCACGCGGCTGACGCAAAGCGCCGTTGCGATCCTGATGCTGGCCGCAGTGATGGGGCTCTTCTATTGGATCGGCCTTGCCCTGGGAGGACACGTTTGAGTTTTCGCCGGATTGAAGATGCGCCTGAGGGCAAGACAGCGCTGGTGCGCGTGGACTTCAACGTGCCGATGGCCGATGGCGCCGTGAGCGACGATACGCGCCTCCGCGCGGCGCTCCCGACCATCAAAGCGCTGCAAGCGAAAGGCGCGAAGATCGCGCTGCTGGCGCACTTCGACCGCCCCAAAGGCAAGCGCGTGCCGGACATGTCGTTGAAGCCGGTGGCCGAGCCGCTGGCGAGATTGCTTGGCGCGCCGGTGGCGTTCGCCGACGATTGCGTCGGCGAAGCCGCGGCCGCGGCGATCGCCGCCCTGCCCGCAGGTGGCGTCTTGTTGTTGGAGAATGCGCGCTTCCATCCCGGTGAAGAGAAGAACGATCCGGATTTGGCCAAGCAGATCGCGGCGCTGGGCGACATCTATGTCAACGACGCCTTCTCCGCCGCGCATCGCGCGCATGCATCGACCGAAGGCGTCGCGCGCGTGCTGCCGGCTTACGCCGGCAAGCAGATGGAGCGCGAACTGGATGCGCTCGACGCCGCACTGGGCAACCCCAAGCGTCCGGTGCTCGGCATCGTCGGCGGGGCGAAGGTATCGACCAAGCTCGACCTGCTGAAGAATCTGATCGCCAAGCTCGACAAGCTCGCCATCGGCGGGGGCATGGCCAACACCTTCCTCTACGCGCAAGGCGTCGAGATCGGCGGCTCGCTGGCCGAGAAAGACATGGCCGACACCGCACGTGAAATCATGGCATCGGCGAAAGGCAAATGCGAAATCCTGCTGCCACGCGATGTCATTGTCGCCAGGGAGGTCAAGCCGAACGCCGAAGCACGCATGTGCGGCCTCGACGAAATCGAACCTGACGACAAGATTCTTGATGTCGGCGAGAAGTCCGTGCGGCATTTGCGCGAAGCGATGAAGCATTCGAACACG
>CALBSY010000193.1 GCA_937967725.1 uncultured Alphaproteobacteria bacterium
CGGGCCGGGGCCACGGTGTTCGCCACGGGACGCGACGAAGCCGCCCTGGCGGAGGCCTTGGGTAAGCGTCCTGTGCGGCGCTTTACGCACTTCGACACCGAGTCGAAGAAGCAGCTCGATCTTGGCGCGCGTCTAGGACGCGATTTCGCGCCGGAACGCCAGGCGGACGCCAATGTGTTCGACGCGGCGTCAAAACATATCGAAACACAGACCAAAGCTAAGAAACGCGTCGTGGTGGCGGCATGGTCCGACGGTTCGGCGGAGCGGTTGGCGGGTGTGTTGAGCGACCACGGAGTGGAAGCGGTCGTGCGCGTTCATTCGTGGCGCGAGGCGGCGGCATTGCCCAAGGGGGCTCAAGCGCTGGCTGTCTTGCCTCTGGAGCGCGGTTTCGAGAACGACGCGTGGTCATTCATCGCCGAACAGGACATTTTAGGTGATCGCCTTGCGCGCCCACGCAAACGGCGCCGCGCATCGAGCGTGATCGCGGAAGCGGCTGCGCTCAGCCAAGGCGATTTCATCGTGCATCAGGATTGTGGTGTCGGCCGCTATGAAGGTTTGAAGACGCTCGACGTGCAGGGCGCGCCGCACGATTGTTTGGATCTAACTTACGCGGGAGGCGACAAACTCTATCTGCCGGTCGAGAACATCGAGCTGGTCAGCCGCTACGGCGCGGAGGACGCAGAGGCGCAGCTCGACAAGCTGGGCGGCGTCGCTTGGCAGAGCCGAAAAGCGCGAGCGAAACAGCGCTTGCGCGACATGGCGGAGGAGTTGCTGCGGATCGCCGCTCAGCGGGCAACCAAAACGGCTGAAGTCGTCACCCCGCCAGAGGGTCTATGGGACGAGTTCTGCGCCCGCTTCCCATACGAGGAGACCGACGATCAACTGGCGGCGATCGACGATGTCGTGAGCGATCTTGCGGCTGGACGGCCGATGGACCGGTTGATCTGCGGCGATGTCGGTTTCGGCAAGACTGAAGTGGCGCTGCGCGCGGCTTTCCTGGTGGCGATGAGCGGCAAACAGGTCGCGGTGTTGGCCCCAACAACATTGTTGTGCCGGCAGCACTTCCGAACCTTCAGCGAACGATTCCGCGGCCTGCCGGTGCGCGTGCGCCAGCTCTCGCGCCTGGTGACGACGAAAGAGGCGGCGGAGACCAAGGCGGCGCTGGCGGACGGCTCGGTTGATATCGTGATCGGCACCCATGCGCTCTTGGCCAAAACCATTCAGTTCGCCGATCTCGGTTTGATGGTGATCGACGAAGAGCAGCACTTTGGCGTCAAACATAAGGAGCGCCTGAAAGACATGCGCGCCGATGTTCATGCGCTAACGCTTTCAGCCACCCCAATCCCACGCACACTTCAACTCGCGCTGGCGAACATTCGCGAAATGAGCCTCATCACGACACCGCCAATCGACCGGATGGCGGTGCGCACCTATGTGACGGCATTCGACAACCTCACCGTGCGCGAAGCGCTGCTGCGCGAGAAATATCGCGGGGGGCAAAGCTTTTTTGTAACCCCGCGTATCTCGGATTTGGAGGAAGCGGCCGACTTTTTGCGCAGGAATGTTCCGGAGGTAACCTTTGCCGTCGCACACGGGCAAATGGCTGCGACGCAACTCGATGAAATCATGACGAGCTTTTACGATGGCGTATATGACGTGCTGCTCTCGACCAGCATTGTGGAGTCGGGGCTCGACATTCCGCGCGCCAACACGCTGATCGTATTCCGCGGTGACATGTTTGGTTTGGCGCAGCTCTATCAGCTGCGCGGCCGCGTAGGGCGCTCGAAGGTGCGCGCTTATGCTTATCTCACGACAGCGGCCGAACAGGCGCTGTCGTCCGGCGCGGAAAAGCGGCTCAAAGTGTTGTCCTCGCTCGACAGCCTGGGAGCGGGGTTCACGTTGGCCAGCCACGACCTCGACATGCGCGGCGGCGGCAATCTGCTTGGCGAAGAGCAATCGGGGCACATCCGCGAAGTCGGCGTGGAACTGTACCAGTCCATGCTCGAAGATGCCGTGCAGGCGCTGCGCGAAGGCAAGGAAGAGTCTCTAAGCGAAAAGTCGTGGTCGCCACAAATCAATGTGGGCGCTTCGGTGCTGATCCCTGAAGCATATGTGGCCGATCTCAATGTCCGACTCTCGCTTTATCGGCGCTTGGCGGATCTTGACAGCGATCAAGAGCGCGAGGCGTTTGCGGCGGAATTGATCGACCGTTTCGGTCCGCTGCCGGATGAAGCCGATCAACTGATCGCCGTGGCGGCGCTGAAAGCCCTTTGCCGGCGTTGCCTGATCTCGAAGCTCGACGCCGGACCGAAAGGCGCTGTGATGACGTTTAGAGAAGAAGGCTTCCCGAACCCGCTGGCGCTGGTGCGGCACGTCACCGAACGTCCCGACGACTTCAAGATGCGGCCTGACGGGAAGTTGGTGGTCACTGGCGGCTGGCACGACGCGCAGCAGCGCTTGAAAGAGCTGCGAAAAGTGCTTGAGGTCCTGGCGCGGCTAGTGGAACGCAAGGCGGCTTAACGTCAGTGGACCGTTTTCGCCATGGGATCCTGGCCCAACGCGCGCAGAGCGCGGTTGCGCAGGGCGGCGCCGCTTTCTCCGGCTTGAAGTTCGACGGCGCTTTGCTCGAACACTAACGGGCCGGCGCCATTTTCGCCCGATGCAAACGCCGTGCACTCAGCGACGGCGGCGATGCGCTCGGCAGTCCGTTTGGCGCCGCGCAAATCGGTGGCGGGCATGGCGACTGTGATGAAATCGCCGCCGAGCACAGAGCCGCTATCGCCGTCGCGCATGAGGCGCGCAGCAAGGCTTGCGATTTCGGTAAAGCCGCGCTTCCAAACCTCAGGTTCGGGTTCGCGCATGCCGTGAGCGGGAAGAACACGGAGCACACAGAGCGCCATCGCCCGGCCATTCGCATGATGATCAGCGGCCAGGCGCGCCAAATGCGCGTCAAACGGCTCACGTTTAAACAGTCCAGTGCGCGGATCTCCCATCAGATCTCGCAGTGCTCGGATGTCGTGTTCGGCGGAGCGGCGCCGGCGTTCGCGGCGTACGGCCTCGAACAGCCAACCAAGACTTGGGCCGCAGGGAGCGTTAGCTTCGGCAACCGCGGATGCGCCGCGATCGATCGCGGCGCTGGCGGATTCAGTGTCGCCGGGCGCGGTCACGACCATGGTGGGCATGTGATAGAGAGTGGCGTTGCGGCGAAGTGCGGCGCAAAGCGAAATGGCCGTATGTTTGTCTTGCGCCGCGTTGAGGACCACAGCGTCGAACGGTTCGTCGTGCAGATGGTCGAAGCCGGTGTAGGACGAGAATGCGGCCGCGGTTAATCCGTCATGTTGGGCCAGCATGCGTTCGAGCGCCAGGAACATGGTGCTGGGCGCACCAATATAGAGCGCTTTCAGTTTGCGTTCTTCGGGCGGCTGTGGCGTCTCAACACCGAGTTTCGCCGCGGTAACGAGACGTCGCGTACGCTCCTCTTCCGCGATAGCGACACGGGTACAAGCTTCGAGCTGAGCCCGTAGCAGTTTCGGCGGGGCATCCAGCGCCACCGCGCCGGTGAAGATTTTCGCTTGCTCGAGCCCCAGCGCCGGCGGCGCCGCGCTGTTGAGCGCCATCAGGCGCGCAAGGGGCGGTGGGTTGGCCTGGAGCGAGGCCGCGGCGAGGCGCGCAAAATCCTCGATCGCGCCTCCTTGTGCTGAGAACACAGTAATGTCTTCGCCGTCGGGCGCCGGGCGATATGGTCCGGGCAAGGCGGCAGCTTCGATGCCGGCGGCGGCCAATTGCGCTTGAGCGTCGCGAGCCACGCGCGCGTCCTGTGCCCGCACTACGATGCGCAAGGTTTACGCTCCGGCGCCCCGCCCGCGGGGAATACAAAGTTGCAAGTAACGCCTGTTCGCGCGACGAAGCAATCAACACAGTTAACGAGGCAGATATGGCGTCAGGGCCGCTGGATGGCGTGAGAGTCGTTGAGTTCGCCGGTATCGGGCCGGGTCCCTTCTGCTGCATGCTGCTGTCGGACATGGGTGCGGACGTCGTGCGCATCGACCGCAAAGGCCGCCGCGCAATGGCGAAAGACGTCACCGCGCGCGGCCGTCGTTCAGTGGCGCTCGATCTTAAGGATGCGAACGACGTCGCCGTTGCGCTGGCGTTGATCGAGAAGGCAAACGTGCTGATCGAAGGCTTCCGGCCTGGTGTCATGGAGCGGCTGGGGCTCGGGCCGGATCAAGCGTCAAAAGTGAATCCGCGTCTGATCTATGGGCGCATGACTGGATGGGGACAGAGGGGTCCACTCGCTCACGCGGCCGGGCACGATATCAACTACATCGCACTCTCTGGCGCGTTGTACGCTATCGGGCGTATGGGACAGCCTCCATCACCACCGCTCAACTTGGTAGGCGATTACGGCGGCGGCGCACTCTATCTCGCCATGGGCGTATGCGCCGCGCTCTACGAAGCCCAACGATCGGGCAAGGGCCAAGTGATCGACGCAGCGATCACGGATGGAACCGCTTCCCTGATGGGCGTGATGTAGGGATTACGCGCGTCCGGCATTTGGAGCGATGAGCGCGATGCAAACCTGCTGGATGGCGGCGCGCCATTCTATGACGTTTACGAAACTGCCGACGCCAAGTTCATCGCGATCGGCGCCCTTGAGCCGCAATTCTACGCGCAATTGCTCGACAAGCTCGGTCTGAAGGATGATCCGCTATTCGCCGCGCAGATGGACCGCAGCCAGTGGCCGGCGATGAGCGCCAAAGTCGCCGCGGCGGTGAAGACCAAGACGCGGGATGAGTGGACCGCGTTGCTGGAGGGCACAGACGCGTGCTTCGCGCCGGTACTGACCATGGCCGAGGCGCCGGCGCATCCACACAACGCCGCGCGCGGCGCGTTCGTGGAGAGTGAAGGATTGACGCAGCCGGCTCCCGCGCCACGCTTCTCGCGGACGCCAGCCGAAATTCAGGGTCCGGCCGCAAAACCCGGCGCAGATACGGAAAAAGTCCTTTCAGAATGGGGTGTTAGCACGCGCCCAACATGATTAAAGCGTTCATGTCGGGTTCAAACACCGTGGGCTTTTATGATCCCCGGTTCCGGACGATTTTCGTCCCTCGCTCGTACCGGGGCCAGGTTTTCGGTCCGCCTTAGGGCCGAAGCAGAAGCGCCGGCCGCCGGCTCAGCGGCCGGCGCAATTCTGTTCGGCCAACCTGAAAGCTTCGTCTCCGTCACGGCATGTTGCGCCGTTGCGCGCCGCTACGTAAAGGAGCGGTATGGTCAACAAAGTTTACACGGACGCTAGGTCCGCGCTCAACGGCATGACGTTCGACGGCATGATCGTGATGAGCGGCGGCTTCGGCCTTTGCGGCATCCCGGAGAACCTCATCATCGCGCTGCGCGACAGCGGGGTGAAGGACATCACCGTTATCTCCAACAATGCCGGAGTCGATGGCTGGGGTTTGGGACTGCTGCTGGAGACCAAGCAGATCAAGAAAATGGTTTCGAGCTACGTTGGCGAGAACAAGGAGTTCGCGCGCCAGTTTCTCGCGGGCGAACTGGAGCTCGAATTCAATCCGCAAGGCACGCTCGCCGAGCGGTGCAGGGCAGGGGGCGCCGGCATCGCTGGCTTCTATACCAAGACAGGCGTGGGCACGCTGGTGGCCGAAGGCAAGCCGACGAAGGAGTTTGACGGCGAGACCTATGTGATGGAAACGGGCCTGGTCGCCGATCTGTCGATCGTTAAGGCGTGGAAGGGTGATCGGGAGGGTAACCTGATCTTCCGAAAGACCGCACGCAACTTTAACCCGATGATGGCGACAGCCGGTAAGAAGTGTGTCGCCGAAGTCGAAATTCTGGTGGAAACTGGCGAACTCGACCCCGATCAGATCCACACACCCGGCATTTACGTCGATCGCATTGTTAAGGGTGACTTTGAGAAGCGCATCGAGCAGCGCACTGTGCGTCAGCGGGAGAAAACATAATGCCGTGGTCCCGTGATCAGCTTGCCCAACGCGCGGCCAAGGAATTGCGCGACGGTTTTTACGTTAATCTCGGCATCGGCATCCCAACGCTGGTGGCGAACTACATTCCACAAGGCATGGAAGTCACGCTCCAATCAGAAAACGGCATGCTGGGCATGGGGCCGTTCCCGTATGAGGATGAAGTCGACGCTGATTTGATTAATGCAGGCAAGCAAACCATCACGGCGCTGAAGAAAACCTCGTATTTCTCCTCCGCAGACTCGTTTGCCATGATCCGCGGCGGGCATATTGATCTCTCGATCCTCGGCGCGATGGAGGTCACTGATCGCGGCGACCTCGCTAATTGGATGGTGCCGGGCAAGATGGTTAAGGGCATGGGCGGGGCGATGGACCTCGTTGCTGGCGTCAAGCGCGTCGTCGTCGTGATGGAGCACACGGCGAAAGATGGCTCGCCGAAGCTTCTCAAGACGTGCACGCTGCCGCTTACCGGCGTGAACGTGGTGGATTTGGTGATCACCGATCTCGGCGTGTTTGAGATCGACAAGCATGGTTCACAACCGATGAAGCTCATTGAACTCGCGGATGGCGTGAGCGCCGACGAGATCAAGAGCAAGACGGAAGCAGAGTTCGTCAATGCGGTGGCGTGAACGCAAAGTATTTACAGACGTAAACACGAGATGAAGCGAAGCGCGCGTTAGAGTAACGCGCCCGTTCACAATTTCTCATCACCTTCTCTGTAAGTTCACCGGAACACTTCGTGCAGAGAGGGCGCCATGAGCAGCCCTCCGAACAGGGTCTGGTGGATGCTTCGTGCCGATATGAAGCGCACGGTGAAACGCCGCGCGTCCGCATTTGCGGCATGTGCGGTAGCGGCTTGCGCAATCGCTTGGCACGGAGATGCGCATGCGCAAAGCGCCGCACCCGGCGATCTCGTGCGTGTGTTGGAGACCATCGCTCGCCAAGAAGAACGGCTTAACGCCCAAGAACGGTTGCTGCATGAACAACAACAACAGATCTCCCAACAGCGTGCGTTAATCGAGCGGCAACGACGCGAAATCGAAGCTATGACCGATGTGGATCTGAACGAGATCCGCGGCGCGGGCGTGCCGTCCAGTGCTTTGAATTTCAACGGTTTGGCGGACGACGAGCCGATTACGTTGAACCGCCGGGCGCCGGTGTACGCGCTGGCGCAAGCCGAAGGTGGCAGCGCGCCCGCCGCCGGCGACACGCGGACCGCAGTCGTGCCCAGCGGACCTGTGGGCGAAGCGCCGCCGGAGCAGCCGGCCGCGACCTCAACGGTCGAGGCGCTGCCGGAAGGGCAGAACGCCCTGCTTGGGCGCGGGCGCTTGGTTATTGAACCGTCAATCGAATATTCGCGCAGTTCGTCCAACCGCTTCGTATTCCGCGGCGTCGAGATCGTAACCGGCATTCAGATCGGTCTGATCGAAGTGAACGACGCGGCGCGCGACACGGTCGTGTCGTCGGTGGCGGCGCGTTATGCGCTCACGGACCGCCTGGAAGTCGAGGCGCGCGTGCCGTTCGTTCACCGCTCCGATCGAGTCACCACGCTGTCACAAGGGGGTACGACGACGACCCAGACCCTCGAACTCGACGGCTCGTCGGTTGGCGACATTGAGGTCTCGGCGCGCTACCAGCTCAATAGCGGCCGCAACGGCGGACCTCTTTTCATCGCCGGTGCGCGCGTGAAGTCCGACACTGGGGTTAGCCCGTTCGATATCGACCGCGACGAGTTCGGTGTGTCAACTGAACTGGCCACCGGTTCGGGCTTTTGGGCGGTGCAGGGCAGTCTCTCCGTGCTCTATCCAACCGATCCGGTCGTGCTGTTCGGTAATCTGAGCTACCTCTACAACATCCCGCGCGACGTCGACGAAACCTTCGGCACGACTAATCCGGTTACCGTCGGCCACGTCGATCCGGGCGACTCGATTGGCGCCGGGTTCGGTTTCGGATTCGCCCTCAACCCACGCTTCTCTTATTCGCTGGGTTACTCGCATTCGTATGTGATGGAGACAGAGACCGAACTGAATGGCGTAGTGCAGCGGTCGACCGAACTTCAGGTCGGCACCCTGCAGTTCGGCATGAGTTTCCGCGCCACCGAGCGGTTGACGCTTTCCACCAGCGTCGATGTTGGGGTGACTGAGGATGCGCCAGATGTTCGGCTGGCGTTCCGGGCGCCGTTCCGTTGGTAGTAAACCAATATTAAGCCCGGCTCGCCGCCGGACTTTTCCCTTATCGCATTGCGAAGAGGCGCGGGCGCTGATAGGCGGGCGCGCTCCGGAGAGATGGCCGAGTGGTTTAAGGCACCGGTCTTGAAAACCGGCGTGGGTGCAAGCCCACCGTGGGTTCGAATCCCACTCTCTCCGCCAGCTATCTTGCAGACACGCGCAAAAAAACCTCCCGAAGGGTTCTGATTGGGGCGCACCGTCATCCTGTGCAGTGGCGCGAGCCGACAGGGTGTGGCCCATTTCGGCCTATCCGGTGTTCCCACGAAAAGCATGCTGAAAGTAAGGGCGTGGTTGTCCGCTGGATAGCGGGGAACGGGCGCACCCGCCGCCCGTTGGTTCGTCATGCCGGATGCGCAAGGTTCCCGGACATCAGACCGTCCAAGCTTTCTCCAGCGAATGCTCACTGTGGCCGCGATTGCGGTCTTCGCCCTGCTTCTGTGGGCGTGGCGCGATGTTTTGCTGCTGGTGTTTGCATCGATCCTGATTGCCACAGGACTGCACGGTATCGCTGATCCAATGGTCAGGCGCGCGCCGCTTGGCCGTGGGGCGGCGCTGGCTGTGGCGGGACTGATCGTGTTGGCCGTGCTTGGCGGCATCGGCTGGCTGTTCGGCGCGCAGATGGAGGCGCAAATCTCCGAACTGTCGGGTCAGCTTCCCGCGGCGTGGGAGCGCATGCGCGTCACGCTCTCGCAGACGCCGCTGGGGCGCGGCTTAGCCGAAGACCTGCAACGGTGGGTGTCGGGCGAGGGACAATTCAGCGGCATGGCCGCGCAGTTCAGTGGCTACACGCTCTCGGTCGCCAGCGCGCTGACGAACGCACTCCTCGTTCTGTTCGCCGCAATCTTCTTCGCCGTAACGCCGGCCATCTACGTTCAAGGCACGCTCCAGCTTGCGCCCCGCGCTATTCGCGACGACTTCGAGGAAGCGTTTGCAGCGTCTAGCCGTGCCTTGAAGAAATGGCTGCTTGGCTCACTAATCTCGATGCTGGCGATCACGTTGATGATGAGCCTGGCGCTCGGGTTATTGGGCGTGCCGTCCTTTGTCGCGTTGGCGCTGATTGCCGGCCTTGCGCAATTCGTGCCGGTGGCGGGACCGCTGCTGGCCGCGATACCAGGCATTTTGCTCGCGCTGACGGTCGGCCCGGATACGGCGTTGTGGACGGCGGTGGCGTATTTCGTCGCTTCCCAGCTCGAAGCCAACCTGATTTACCCGCTGATCCAGCAGCGGGCGGTGCAGATGCCGCCCGCGCTCACGCTCTTCGCCATTATTGCCATGGGGCTGCTGTTCGGGCCGTTGGGGGTGCTCCTGGCGACGCCGCTCATGGTGGTCGCCGCTATCTTTATCGTGAAATTCTACATCCGCGGCGTGTTGCACGAAGACGTTCTGCTGCCGGGAGAGAAGCGTGAAGGTTCATCGTAGCGGTGGACAGGCGGGCAAGAAGATTGCGGCAACGCCAGCTGCCGCGATCCCGAATGCGCTGAGCGCGAGCAGCCAGAACGTGACCGGCCGATAGAAAACGCGATCCTGCACGCGCCAAGAGATGGCGAACAGGATCGCTGC
>CALBSY010000194.1 GCA_937967725.1 uncultured Alphaproteobacteria bacterium
CAGATCGACTTTCTCGACGCCGATCTGCACCGCACGGTCGTGGCTGAGGAACGGATCGTAGGCCACCACCTTCATCTTCAGGCCGAGCGCGCGATCGGCGACGATGCCGCCAATATTGCCGCAGCCGATCAAGCCGAGCGTCTTGGCGTAGAGCTCGCGGCCCATGAAGCGGTTCTTTTCCCACTTGCCGGCCTGGGTGGACACGTTGGCTTCGGGCACCTGACGTGCGGCGGCGAACATCAGCGCGATGGCGTGCTCAGCGGTGGTGATGGAGTTGCCGAACGGCGTGTTCATCACCACGATGCCTTTGCTGGTGGCGGCGGGAATGTCGATATTATCGACGCCGATGCCGGCGCGGCCGATGACTTTGAGATTCCTGGCCGCGGCGATGACCTCTTGCGTCGCTTTGGTGTTCGAGCGCACGGCAAGGCCATCATAGGCGCCGATGATTTTCAGCAATTCGTCCTTCTTCAGACCGGGTTTGAAATCGACCTCAAGCCCGCGCGCCTTGAAGATATCGATGGCGGCCTGTGAGAGTTCGTCCGAGATGAGCACTTTCGGCATGGCTAACGTCCTTGGCGCCAATCGGCGCGGTCCAAGCGATGAACGAGGCAGTCGTCGTCGCCGAACATGCGGCGCCCGACGATTTTGAATCCGAGGCGCTGATAGAATCGGTGCGCTTCAGTATTGCTGTTGAGCGGATCGATGACGATGCCAGTGACGCATGGATCGGCGAAGCAGCGATTGATGACAGCGGTCATCATCGCGCGGCCGTGACCATGATTACGGTCCGCCGCATCGCCGATCCAGATATCGACGGCGCGCAGGTTCGGTTCGATCTCGCCCCAGTAACGCGTCGGTTCGAGATGCGGATCGATGACCTGCATCGCCCCGATCGGCCGTCCATCAAGTTCGGCGATGTAGTAGCAACTGACATCGCCATTGGCGGCGACTTCTTCGGCCCAGACGGCGTCCTCGAACGCCTTGTCGGCTTCCGGATCATCGCTCGCGCACGCAATTACAGCGGGATCGCGGTCCCAGCGATCCAGGTGCGGCACATCCGTCGCCTCGGCTTGGCGGATGATCAGCGTGGCTCCTCCCGAGCGGATCGCGATCGGCGGCCACGCGATGCTGGCTTGCGTCGCCATTGATCAGGCCGCCTGGGCGAGTTCGGCGGCAAGGGTCGCGAACGCCCAATCGAGCCAGGGCGTCAGCGCTTCGACGTCGCTTGCGTCCACAGTGCCGCCGCACCAGATGCGCAGACCCGGCGGCGCGGCGCGATACGCGCCGGCGTCGTAGGCGACGCCCTCTTTCTCCAGCAACGCGGCGAGCTTCTTGGCGAACGCGGCTTGCGCGTCGGCGCCGAGCGACGTCACGCGCGGATCGACCACTTTCAAGCATACGCTGGTGTTGGAACGCGTAGCCGGATCGGCGGCGAGGAACTCGACCCACGCCGTCTGCGCCACCCAATCGCTCAGCACTTTGGTGTTTGCATCGGCGCGCGCGTACAGCGCCTCCAGGCCGCCGATAGACTCGGCCCATATCAGCGTGTCGATCCAGTCCTCGGTCGCCAACAGCGAGGGCGTGTTGATGGTCGAGCCTTCGAACAGCTCTGGATCGACCTTACCCTTCTTCGCCAGGCGGAAGATTTTCGGCAGTGGCCGGTCAGGCGCGTAATTCTCTAGCCGCGCGATGGCGCGGTCGGAGAGGATCAGCATGCCGTGCGCGGCTTCGCCGCCGAGCGCTTTCTGCCATGAGAACGTAATCACATCGCACTTGGTCCAGTCGATCGGTTGCGCGAATACGGCGCTCGTGGCGTCGTTGAAGCTCAGACCTTCGCGATCGGCGGCGATCCAATCGAAGTTCGGAATTTTCACGCCGGATGTCGTGCCGTTCTGCGTGAAGATGATGTCGGCGTCCTTGCGCGTGGCGCTCAGATCCGGCAACGCGCCGTAGGGCGCAGTGTGAATCTTGGCGTCGAGCTTGAGCTGCTTGGCGTCATTGACCCATTCTTCGCCAAAGCTTTCCCACGCGAAGATGTCGACAGGCCGCGCGCCGAGCATCGACCACATCGCCATTTCCATGGCGCCGGTGTCGGACGCCGGCACGATAGCGATGCGATGCGACTCCGGCGCGCCGAGCACGGCGCGGGTGCGGTCTATCGCTTCTTTCAGTTTGGCTTTGCCCAGCTTGGCCCGATGCGAGCGGCCGAGCGCGGCGTCCTTCAAGACGTCCGTGATCCAGCCTGGGCGCTTCTTGGTAGGGCCCGATGAAAATCGGGGATCTGCCGGGCGCACGCCCGGCTTGGCGGGGGTCGTCATCGATTTCTCCCATCCTCACAGATGGGCGTCCGCCGTTGGGAGCGGATGGCCCGTCGATGTGCGTGCGCCTGTTCGCCCCGGATTGCAATGCCGCGCCAGGGCTCTAAACGGGGCGCGACTGACAATTCGCAGGAGTGGGACATGGCCAAACCGGGTGGGGAACAGGAGCAGTCAACGGAAGTGCGCATACTTGAGCTAGCATTTCCCGACGACCAAGCGCCGCCGCAATTGAGCGTCGGCATCGTCAGTCTTGTTGAGCTGTGCGATCTGGCGATGCCCGATCCGCAGGCGCTGATTCACCGGCTGCGGGAGGAGGCAAAATTCGAAGCGTTTCCTCAGGATCGCGCCAACGAACTCGGCAACATGCTGGCGCTTGATAACAAGGTGTTCTCGTTCCCCGTCCGCAAACTGAAGCATTCGCTATTTGTGCGCGATCGCCACGAAGCGCTTGTGCACATCCTTGTCACCGAAGGCGAGAGCGATCAGGGCAAGGTTGTGTTTTGTTCGGCGATCTTCAACGGCGCGCTAGAGGCCGATGCGGTGAAGGCGGCGGTCCATGTGACCAAGCGCCAGCCGATCACGGGCGCTACTGTCACTAATGCAGGCGGCGCCACATTGCGCCGCGTGTTTTGGGATGTCGAAGGCGCATCCGGCATCCGCGGTTTCATGGTGACGGGCCCGAAGGATGTCGAGGCCATCAACCAGCTGCGCGCGTTCACGGCGTTCAACTTGGTCCAGGCGAAGTAGAAATCACTCGCCGCTGACGACGATGCGCGGCGGCGGCGCGGTTTCATCTTCCTCCGGCGGTGCCGGATGCGATGTCGGCGGGCGCAGCGTTTCGGGTTGCGCCGGCGCCTCCGACTCCAGGCCGGGCAGCATCGGAGCTGCGAAGATCGCCGGCAATTGCTCGGCCCTGCGTGCGCGGCGTTTCTTGCGTTTGGGCGCTTCGGGATGCTCTTCGAGCCGGTTGTGCACGCGCGCCAGCGCGGGATCGAGTTCGCCGCGCAGGTAGACAGAGACTTGGCCGAGGATGCGCACGCTGGAGAGCGTCTGGATCGCGCGCATATAGCCGCCGCGGCGCGAAGCCTGATAGCCGACTACGCTTTCCAGATCGAAGCGGTCACACCAATAAGGCGCGGCGTCGGCGAAGGCCGAGCCGGTGACTGGATCTTCCTCGATGCCGGCGCCCGGCGCGAAGAATCGCTGCGCGAAGTCGTACGGCTTGCCTTCGTCCGCCGGTGCGGAGACGACGAGATGGCCTTGGCGCGGACCGCGGATGATGCGGTTGATGGCGGCGCTGTCGGGCTTGATGACGGCGAGCTGCGCTTCGCTTTCGAGCACGACATTGGCGTACTCGCCGACGAAGGCGTCGGCGAATTCGTCGACGCCGAGCGCTTCAGCCAAGTCGTCCGGCGGCGTCCAGGGCGAACGCTGCTTGCGCGGCAGATCGAGGGTGTAGCCCTCGGGCGTGGCGCGCACGATCAACGCGCCGGCGTGGGTGTCGAACACCACCACTTCGAGCGCCGGATCGAGTTCGGAGAGCAACATCGCGCCGGCCGCCAAGGTGGCGTGGCCGCACAGCGGCACTTCCGTCGCCGGCGTGAACCAGCGCAGCTGGTAATTTCCCTTCAGCCCGGTCGGCACCACGAACGCGGTTTCGCTGAGCTTATTTTCGGTGGCGATGGCTTGCAGCGTGGCGTCCGGCAGCCAGCGTTCGAGCGGCACCACGGCGGCCGGGTTGCCGGTGAATACGCGGTCGGTGAAGGCGTGGACGATCCAGATTTTCATCCCGCCTACCTATGGCGTCTCACATCGCCGCGCGCCAGCGCGCTTCGCGCGAGGGGCGAAGTGATGCGCCCCGCTTCACCCGATTATTGGCGATTGAACGGCCAGTTGTGGCCGAGCGGACCGTGGCCTTGCCCGAGTCCCGGGGCGGCGCGGATGGCGTGCATCAGATAGTCGCGCGCCTGCTCCACCGCGGCTTCGATGCCGGCGCCGAGCGCCATGTGCGCGGCGATGGCGGAGGCGAGCGTGCAGCCGGTGCCGTGCGTGGCGCTTGTGTCGATGCGCGGACTTTCGAACACGCGATAGCCTTCGCGCGTCAGCAGCACGTCGCGGATCGGATCGCCGTCGATGTGGCCGCCCTTCACCAATGCGCTGAATGCGCCGAGCTGTTCGACCAGAATCTCGGCGGCGTTGATCTGGCCGTCGAGCCCGCGCACATCGGCGCCGGTGAGCGCTTCGGCTTCAGGCGCGTTGGGCGTGACGATGGCCGCGACCGGCATCAATTCGTCGCGGATGACGGCGACGGCGTCGTCCTGCAGCAGTGCGGCGCCGCCCTTGGCGATCATCACCGGATCGAGCACGACCGGCGCGCCATCGCCGACGGCGTACCAGGCCTCCATCACCGCGCGCACATGGGCGGCCGAGCCCAACATGCCGAGCTTCCACACATCGGCGCCGATATCGCCCATTACCGCGTCTATCTGCTCGCGCACGATATCGGGCGGGACGGCGTGGACATTGGTCACGCCCAGCGTGTTCTGCACGGTGACGGCGGTGATCGCGGTCATGGCGTAGCCGCCCAGCGCGGTGACGGTTTTGATGTCGGCTTGGATGCCGGCGCCGCCGCCGGAATCCGAACCGGCGATGATCAGCACGCGGCCTTGGCGAGCGCTCATGGGCATGACATGGCGCGTTGCGCGCGGCTTGCCAAGCGCGCACGCGCGCGCGTTCGCTCATTTCCTCACTTGGGCCGAAACCACCGTTGGAATATTGAACTCAACGACCTATCAGCTGATCCGCGATTGGGATGAAAAATATGGCTGGCGCTCTGTCTGAAAACCTCACGCAAGCGGTCCCATTCCTCAGCATCCGCGACATGGCCTTATCCTTGCGCTTTTATACCGAGGGCCTCGGCTTCGAACTGAAGCGCACGTGGACGCCCGATGCTCCCGACCGAATTCGCTGGTGCTGGCTCGAAGCAGGTGGAGCCGCTTTGATGCTGCAGGAATACACTTCCGATCACCAGCCGACTGGAGAGCTCGGCTACGGGGTGTCGATCTGCTTCATGTGTAAAGATGCGCTCAGCATCTATCGCGATGCCGTCGCCAAGCACCTGTCACCGCGGCGGCCGTTCGTCGGAAATACCCTGTGGGTCGTCAGTTTTGACGATCCAGATGGCTACAGAATCGACTTTGAAAGCCCGACCGACCTTCCCGAAGAGACGGAATACGATCCCAGCGTCCACCACTAGCCATCCGCTATCCCGAAGAGCGGACCAAGCCTTCAACTACACAGCCAGCGCGCGCCAGACTTTCAGCGCTTGCACGGTTTCGGCCACGTCGTGCACGCGCACCATGGCGGCGCCATTCTGCGCGCCGATCAGCGCCGCGGCGACCGAACCGCCGAGGCGGCTTACGCCTGCGTCGGCGGCGGTTTCATCGATGGCCTGGATGAAGCGCTTGCGCGAGGCGCCCAGCACCACCGGGCAGCCGGTCTCTTCCTTGATGCGGCCGAGATTGGCGATCAGCGCCAGATTGTGCGCCAGCGTTTTGCCGAATCCGATGCCGGGATCGACCCAAACACGCTCAACGCCAATCGCTTTCGCCGCCGCCGCGCGCTCCTTCAAGAACGCGATCACGTCGGCGACTACGTCGTCATAGCGCGGATCGTTCTGCATCGTGCCGGGCTCGCCCTGCATGTGCATGAGGATGACCGGCCGATGCAGCGAGGCGGCGGTCTCGACCGCGCCGGGGCCGCGCAGCGCCAGACCGTCGTTCCAGATCGACGCGCCGGCGGACATGGCGGCGCGCGCGACGGCGGGCTTCATGGTGTCGATCGAGATCGGCGCCTTGGTGGCGGCGCGCAATGCGGCGATCACCGGCACGACGCGGGCAATTTCCTCGCCCTCGTCAACCGGCGCCGCGCCCGGACGCGTCGACTCGCCGCCGACGTCGACGATGTCGGCGCCTGCTTCGAGCATGGCCAACCCGCGCGGCGCGGCGGCGCCTTCCCACGTCCCACCGTCGGAGAACGAATCCGGCGTCACGTTGAGGACGCCCATCACGTAGGGGCCGCCCGCGAGCTTCGGCGGCGGCGTAACAAATGAACTCATGGCGGGCGGCGATGACAAAGCACTCGCCTCGATGCAAGCGTCTCGTGCAGTTGACGCTGCGCGGCGCACGTGATCACAGAGTCTTTACCAGCGCCGCGGCGCCGCGGCGAGAACAACACACTGCAAGAGCGCATG
>CALBSY010000195.1 GCA_937967725.1 uncultured Alphaproteobacteria bacterium
ATCGGCGGCTTTGCCGACGTCCGGCGTGCCGACGTCGTCGCCGATCCCAAGTGCGCGCGCGCCTTCGCGCGTCATGCCGGCCAGCGCTTCTTCGGGCGTCAGCCGGAACAGCGTACAGGCCATGTTGAGCGCGGCGAGCGGGCTGGTCATCGGCGATGTGCCGGGATTACAATCGCTGGCGACAGCCATACGCACGCCGGCGGCTCGGAGCTTGTCGATCGGCGGCAGCTGGTGTTCGCGCAGGAAATAGAACGCGCCCGGTAGCAGCACAGCCACCGTGCCCTGCTCCGCCATCGCGGCGATGCCGGCATCGTCGAGATATTCGAGATGATCGGCGCTGAGCGCGGCGTATCGAGCCGCGAGCGCGGCGCCGTGCTGATTGGACAATTGTTCGGCGTGCAGCTTGACATCGAGCCCGTTCGCGCGCGCGGCCGCGAACACGTAATCGACCTCCTCGGCGGTGAAGCCGATGTTCTCGCAGAATGCGTCCACCGCATCGGCTGCGCCCGCGGCGGCGATTGCGGGGATCATCACATCGACGACCAGTTGCACGTAAGCGGCGCGGTCGTCCTTAAACTCGGGCGGCAGCGCATGCAGGCCAAGGAACGTGCGCTTCACGCGCACATTGGCGCGCGCAGCCAGCGCGCCGGCGGCGTCGAGCTGTTTCAGTTCGGTTTCGAGATCGAGGCCGTAGCCCGACTTGATCTCCACCGTCGTCACGCCTTCACGCGTCAGCCCGGCGAGGCGCGCGGCGGCGCTTTCGATCAGCTCTTCTTTGCTTGCGGCGCGCGTCGCGGCGACAGTGGAGACGATGCCGCCGCCGGCGCGCGCGATCTCTTCGTAGCTCTTGCCCTGCAAGCGCATCTCAAATTCGCGCGCGCGATCGCCGCCGAAGACGAGATGGGTGTGGCAATCGATCAAACCCGGTGTGATCCAGGCGCTCTCGCAACGGCGCACTTCGCGCGCCAGTTCGTCGGGCGGCTTGGGCAGATCGGCGGCGTAGCCGACCCAGGCGATCTTGCGGTCCTTCACCGCGATCGCACCACGCTCGATCGCGCCATACGGCGCCCCGCCCCCTTTCATCGTGGCGAGATTGGCGTCGACCCAGATCGTGTCCCACATGCGGCTTGTTTGGACCGCCAGCCGGCCGGCGGCAAGCGCCGGCTGCCTACTCCGCCACGAAGGTGCGCACTTCGCTCATGAAGCGGTCGAACTGATCGATCATGATAAAGTGGTAGCTGTCCTCGATCTTGATCAAGCGCGCCTGCGGAATGTTCGCGTACGACATCCGCATAAACCCCTCATATTGTTCGGGCGTCACTGGCGCCTGCGGCGGAATCACATAGAGCGCCGTGAACGGAACGTCGATTTGACTCAGTTCCGGACGCAGGTCGGTCACGATCAGTTCGTGGAACGCATTCGCCGACACATCGACGTCGCTAACGCGCGCGTGTTCGAGAATGACCGGGCGCGCGCTTTCGGTGCGCACCATGCTGTTGATGGTTTGCTGCAATATGGGCGACACCGTGCCCTGCGGCGCCATGCGCATCTGAGTGCGGATCTGGTCGGCGATCGGCCGCACCGTCTCCGCCGTTGCACCGGGCGGACCGAACATCGCCCCCATCCAGGGGAACATGTCGACCACCATCAGCCTGCCGACGCTACCCGGATGGCGTGCGGCCAGCATCATGCCAATTGAGCCGCCCATCGAGTGGCCAATGACCGCCGGGCGCTCCAGCCCCTCTTCTCGAATGTAGCGCGCGATCTCTTCGGCGACGGGCGCCGCGACTGGACCTTCGGCATTTCCGCCGGCTGGCAAACCGGCAAAGCCGTTCACTTGCACCAGATGCACGCGATAACCCTCGCCCAGCGCGTCGGCGGTCGTGGTCCACACCTCGCGATGCGAACTCAGTCCCGGGATGAAGATGACGTCGCGGCCTTCGCCGCGTGCAACGACGCTGATGCGGTCCGATTGAAAGCCTGCGGCGGCAGGCGCTTCCGCCGCCGGCGCAGTCGCGCATGCGGCGAGCGCGAGCAAGGCGGCGGCCAGAAATCCACGTCGTAGCATGAAACTCTCCCCTTGAACTTCGTTGTTTCCGGCTGAACCGCCGCCAACTCAATCCGCGGATGCAGGCGGCGGCGATTTCGCGAACGGGACCAGCATCGGCACGCGGGCGCGGTAGGCGGAATAGGCTTCATCGCCGAGATCCCGGCGCAGAAACCGCTCCTCCAGCTTCGCCCGCAGCGACACGCCCGCGATCAGAACCAGCGCGCCGGCCAGGGCCTCGATCCGGCCGCGCTCGACGGCGGTGGCTATCGCCGCCAGCAGCAAGCCCGCATAGACGGGGTGGCGCACGATGCGATACGGGCCGGTATCGACAATGCGGTGATCCTGAGTTGGCGCGGATGTGCTGGACCAGAGCGGACCGAGATGCAGCCGCGCCGCCCAAGTGAATGCAAGCCCAACAACCACGAGTACGAACATCGCCCACGCGACGCCCGCGCCGGTCGTCCACAGCACGCCCCATGCGAGCGGCCAGTATGAGGCGAGCATCATCACGATCGCGACGAGCGTCAGTACGCGGCTGGGGCTTTCGGCGCCCAGATCGTGGTGCGAGGCGACGCGCGCGCTCCAGCCGGCGGCGAGAATACAGGCGATAAGCCAGATCAGCCACGCCGCCGCGATCGCCGCGTCCGGCGCGATCATTCCATCACCACCACGAGCTTGCCGGTCGCCTTGCGGTCCATCAACGCGCGAATAGCCTTGGCGCCGTCCTTGAGCGGATAGCGCGCAGAGATGCGCGGCTTAATCTTGCCCTCGCTATACAGCTTGAACAGATCGCGCACATTGCTCTCGTGCAATTTCGGTTCGCGCGCTACGCGTGCGCCCCAGAACACGCCGACGATGGACGAACTCTTCAGCAGCGTGAGATTGAGCGGCGGCGTCGGGATGCCGGCCGGAAAGCCGATCACCAGATACCGCCCGTGCCAATTCATCGCGCGCAGCGCCGGTTCACAATACGAACCGCCGACCGCGTCATAGACTATGTCGGCGCCGCCGCCGCAAACGCGCTTGAAGTCCTCCGCTAACGCCTTGCTTTGATCCTTCGACAATTCGCCGGCTGGATAGATGACGGCGTCGTCGGCGCCCGCCTCGCGCGCGAACGCCGGCCTTTGCTGAGAAGAAGCCGCCTGGGGTGCGCGAGCGCCGGGCGCGGTGGGGC
>CALBSY010000196.1 GCA_937967725.1 uncultured Alphaproteobacteria bacterium
TGCGTGCTCCCACTCCGCTTCGGTTGGCAGGCGACAGCCGGCCCAGCGCGCGTAGGCGTCGGCTTCATAATAACTCACGTGACACACGGGCTCGTTGGCGTCGAGCGCGCGCTCGCCTTGCAGCGTGAACAGCCGCTCGCCGCGCCAATAGAGCGGCGCGTTCCAGCCTTCAGCGCGCACCGTGTCCCAGCCATCGCTCAGCCATAGATCGGGACGATCGTAGCCGCCGTCCTCGATGAAGGCGCGATACTCGCCGGCCGTGACCAACCGGTCGGCGAGGGCGTAGGGCTCGAGATAAATCCTGTGCCGCGGGCCCTCATTGTCGAAGGCGAAGCTTTTTCCAGCGTGCCCGATCTCAACGAGGCCGCCGCTGAAATCGAGCCACGCGACAGGCGCGGGCGCTGCTGTCTGCGCCGCTTTCTCGCGTGGCTGATAACTGGGCGAAAGCGGATTGAGCGAAAAGAGATGCTTCACATCCATCAGCATCAATTCCTGATGCTGTTCTTCGTGCGCTAGACCGAGCGCCAATAATTTTGGGTCGATGTCGCCGAACGCCTTGAGCATCGCCGCGTCGACGTGCTCGCGATAGGCATGCACGTCTTCCAGGCTCGGGCGTGAGATGAGGCCGCGCTGCGGGCGCGGATGCCGCTCTCCCTCAGCGTTGTAATAGGAGTTGAACAGATACGCGAAGCGCGGGTCGAATAATTTGTATCCGGACTGGTCGCGCAAGAAGAAGGTCTCGAAGAACCAAGTCGTGTGCGCGAGATGCCACTTGACCGGGCTCGCGTCCGGCATCGATTGCAACGCCTGATCTTCGGCGCTCAGGGCTCTGGTCAAGCGGAGGCTGCGTGCGCGCGTGTGCTCAAAGCGGGCCCGGAGATCGCTGGACGCAAGGGGCGCCGCCGACACGTGCTGAGATGTCGTCATCGCTCTCGGAACCATCATACAGAGATGGGGTTCCCTGCGAACCCCGAAACAGCGCAGCTATAGGAAATATCTTTCGCGTGAGCGCTGGCGACGGTTACGGCGTTGCCGTTAGCTTTTGCTTTCAGTGAACTTATTGCGTGGTCCCGCTGAGCATGAAACTCACGTCACCAATACGACCTTGCCCGCATGCGCGCCGCTTTCCAGGCGCTTGTGCGCGGCTTCGGCGTCGGCGAGCGGGAACGTCGAGTCGATCACGGGCTTGATCTTGCCCGCTTCGATCCATGGCCAAACTACACGTTCGACTTCGCGCGCGATGCGCGCTTTCTCCGCCGCCGGACGCGACCGCAGGGTTGAGCCGGTGAGTGTCAGGCGCTTCAGCATCAGGCGCATCAGATTGAGTTCGGCGTGCGGCCCCTTCAGGAAGGCGATAATCACGCAGCGGCCGTGATCGTTCAGCACATTGAGATTCTTCTGGATGTATGGCCCGCCGACCATGTCGAGCACGACATCGGCGCCGTCGAGGTCCTTCACGATAGCCTCGAAGTCTTCTGTGCGATAATTGACGCCACGCTCGGCCCCCAGCTGTTCGCACAGCTTCACCTTGGCGGCGTCGCCGGCGGTCGCGAGCACGCGCGCGCCGTGCGCCTTGGCCATCTGGATTGCGGTGGTGCCGATGCCCGAAGCGCCGCCATGCACCAGCAGCGTTTCCTTAGGCCTGAGCGCCGCCGTTTCGAACACGTTGGCCCACACCGTCATCACCGTTTCCGGCAGCGCCGCCGCCTCTGTCAGCGAGAGCCCTTTTGGGACGGGCAGCGCGGCGCCTTCATCGGCGAGCGCGTAGGTGGCGTAGCCGCCGCCGGAAAGGAGCGCGCATACTTCGTCGCCCTCATGCCAGCGCGTGACGCCAGCGCCAACGCTTTCGATCACGCCAGCCACTTCGAGGCCCAGCGTCTCCGGCGCGCCGGGAGGCGGCGGGTAAAGCCCCGCGCGCTGCATCAGGTCGGGCCGGTTCACGCCGGCGGCGGCGACGCGGATTAAGATTTCGCCTTTGCCCGGATTCGGCCTGTCGACGACGGCGAGTTTGAGCGGTCCTTCGCCTCCATGGATGATTTTGCGCATCTTGTTCTCCGCCGCGGCTTAAACGCGAGGTCATTCTAGGATAGACTAGGGGCAGGAGGTCAGGCCAATGCTCGATGACGATCCCTTCGCTCCGCCGGTCAAGAAGGCTGTACCGCTCGAGCAGCAGCTTGAGAACGCGTCGATCGACGAACTGGAGCACCGCATCGAACGCCTGAAATCCGAAATCAGCGCGTGTCAGCGTGCGATCGAGGCCAAGCGCGCGCAGCGTGCAGCGGCGGATTCAGTGTTCGGGGCGCGCCCGTCTTAACCTTTGGGGCCTAGCGGCCCGCTCGTTGCAAACTTTGCGGGCCTATGACCGATAAGAGCCAAGCTTCCCCAATCAGGAGCGGTTTTGATCCGCAGCGGGCGATGGATTTCGCCCGCTCGGAGCTGTTCGAGCGCACCTTTAAGGAAGGCATGGCGCTTGTTGAAGAAACCGCCGCCTATCTCGACGGCCCCGGCCGGGCTGCTTCCAAGCGCCTGTCGCGTACCGCTGCGCTCGCCTATGCTGGCGAAAGCATGCGTCTGACGACACGGCTGATGCAGGTGGCCTCTTGGCTGCTGGTGCAGCGCGCCGTGCGCGACGGCGAGATTCAGATGAACGAAGCGGCGAGCGAGAAGTATCGGCTGATCGCGCGTGAGACCCAGCCCGCTGCCGGCTTCGCCGGCGCCGACGATCTGCCGGAAGCGCTGAAGACGCTCATTATCCGCGGCGGCGCTATCTACGAGCGCGTTCGGCGGCTGGACGAGACCATGTACGAAGGCGGAGCTGAGCCCAGCAACCCGGTGAGCGATCAGCTGGCGCGGCTGAACGAGGCGTTCGGACGCTAAGCCGCCCAATCGGAAGAATGAGAAGGGCGCCGGATCGCTCCGGCGCCCTCAATTCTGTCAGCGATCGAAGTGAAGGCTCAGCCTTCCTTCTTCTTCATGAAGCCGCCGAACTTGTCATTAAAGCGCGAGACGCGGCCGCCGCGATCCAGGATCTGCTGGTTGCCGCCGGTCCAGGCCGGGTGCGACTTGGAATCGATTTCCAACGCCAGCGTTTGGCCCTCTTCGCCCCAGGTCGAGCGGGTCTTGAAGGTCGTGCCGTCCGTCATCTGGACGGTGATGAAATGATAATCTGGGTGGCCTTCGGTTTTCATGACCGGATTCCTGGGGAAAAATCGAAGCGGGGCTGATAGCGGAAAGCCGTCGCGCTAGCAAGGGTAGGCGCATGATCTGGGTGTTTGTCGGGATTATTGGCGGTCTGGCCGTGGTGGCGGTGGCCGCCTGGGCGCGGACGTCGCAGCGCCGGGTTGAAGCGGACCAAGCAAAGCGCCGCGAACAAGCCCGTCTCGACGCTGAGGAGGCGGCGCTGCTCGCCAAGTTGCGGGAGAAGGATCAAGAGTGAAGGCCGCTGGCTATTCCGGGACGCCGCTGGCCAAGAAGCTCGGCTTCAAGGACGGCGAGGCTGTCTACGCCAAGAGCATGCCCGCCGCGGTGAAAGCGGAGATTCTGGCTACGGCTAAGCCGCGTTTCCGCGCCAGGGCCGTCCAGGACGAGGAGGCCGCGCACGTCTTTCACACCAGCGCAGACAAGTTGGGCGCAGATCTGAAGGCCCTGCGCAAGCTGCTCGCACCCGATGGCATGGTTTGGGTCTCCTGGCCCAAGCGCGCCGCCAAGGTCGAGACCGACATCACCGAGGACGTAATCCGCGCGCTAGCCCTGCCGCTGGGCTTCGTTGACGTAAAGGTCTGCGCCGTGGACGCCACGTGGTCAGGCCTGAAATTGGTCATTCGCAAGTCGGAGCGATGAGCGGCTGCGTCCAAATCGCCCCCTGCGTGCATCTGTGTCGGCAATGGGGCAGTGGCCCCGCCTGTCAACGGAGCCTAGCGATGGACGCCGACATCTTCATTCCCTTCACGTTTTTCGCCTTTCTCGCCGCCGTGATCCTGGTGCCGATCCTGGCCAAGGAGCGCACTAAGCGGTCTGCGCATAGCCTGATTTCGCTGGCGATCTCGCGCGGGCAGGAGCTTGATCCATCCACCATCGCGCGCATGACGGACGAGATGCTCGAAAACGGGAACCGCGCCCGTCGCAGTCTGGGCAACGGCATCATCCTGCTTTCGCTGGCTGCGGGTTTCATCGGCGCCGGCTATGTCGTCGGCCACTTCGACAACGACGGCGACGCCTTCTACGGCATGATGGTTCCCGCGGTGCTGGTCGGCTCGGTCGGTCTCGCCTTCCTGCTTCTCGCAGTCGTGGACTACGCAACGAAGCGTCGCGCCGCCTGACTATTTTCGTTAACTACAGTCCATCTCAGCGGGAGGCCGGTGACGGCCTCCCGCAACGTCCTTTTGTGATGCGGCGGCGCGCGCGCAATTCAGGAGAATTGGTTTTACACGTCGCCGGAATAGGCGGACGACACAGCCCATGGGCATGGCGGCGCAGACGGGATTTGGCAGCCGCCGCGCAGATGTAGACAGTCTGCGCGTTGTCGCTCTCGCGCTGCTGATCGTTTACCACATCTTGCTGGTCTATTCGGGTCACGAGACCTGGCGTGTGAACAGCCTGCATCAGGGCTGGTGGTCCGATTATCTCATCACAGCGCTGACGCCATGGCGCATGGTCATGGTGTTCTTTATCGGCGGCGTCGCCGTGCGCTTCATGCTGTCGCGCCCGAGCTTTGCTGCTTTCGCACGCGAGCGCGCGGCGCGGCTTCTGGTGGCGTTCTTTTTCGCCATCGTCGTGATTATTCCGCCGCAACGCTACGTGCGCCTTGATGTGCTGGGTGGCGACGCCAGCCAAAACTATCTGCACTATCTGCTGACCGAGGCGCCGTTCGCGAACGCCTACCTGGGCATTCACATTCCGCAATTCGCGCATGCCTGGTTCCTGCCTTACTTGTTCGCGTATTCCGTCGTCGTTGGCGCCATCTGGTGGTTCGCTCCGAAACTGTTCCGCCGCGTCGATGCGGTGGTGCAGGCGTCGCCTGTCGCGCTGATCATTGCCGTAACCGCGCTGTGGTTTGTGTTTCTCGAATTCGCGGTGATGCAGGATCATCCGCCCAATCGCCGGTTCTTCAACGACTTCAGTGCGCATGCGAAGTACTTGCCGGTGTTCATGCTCGGCGTCGCAATTGGCAAGAGCGATGCTTTCCGCGCGGGTCTGGACCGACTGAAATGGCCGCTCTGGATCGCAACCGCCGGCCTGCTAGTCGTCAACACCGCCGTCACCTGGTTCTATCTGCGCGAGGCCGTGTCGGAGCTCGTCTGGTTCGTCACGCAGTCGGTCTACGGGACGGCCATGCTGTTCAGCGTCGTCGCGTTCGGCCGGTGGGCGCTGAACCGGCCCTCCAAAGCGCTCACTTATGCGTCCGACGCTATTTTGCCTGTCTATCTGCTGCACCAGACCATTCTCATTCTCGTGGCCGATACGATCATCAGCCAGCGCTGGCCGTTGCCAATGGAGTTTGCCGCGCTCGCAGCCGCTGCTTCCATCATCCCCATCGCGATCTACCACGTGCTGATCCGGCGGACGCCTTGGTTGCGCTTCCTGTTCGGGCTGCGTCCAAAAGCGCGTTCGCACGACGCGCCCCCGCCGGGGGAAGCGGAAGCGGTGCAAGAAAGAGAACAAGATTCTGGCGTGCCGCAAGGCGGCGCGTTGCGCCACTCGAGCTAGTCTTTAGCCGCGGCCGTCGGTTCTGGGGCGGCCTCCGGCGCAACTCCTTCCTCCGGCGCCTGTTCGGGCAGTAGGCGCAGCAAGAATGGATTGACCGCGATCGAGATTAGCGCTGCGGCGAGGATGAGATTGTAGGTCTCCATCGTCATTACCCCGACCTGGCGGCCGAGATTGGCCAGCACGAAAGAGAATTCCCCGATCTGCGCGGTGCCGAGCGCGACCAGTCGGCTGACATGTTTGGGCTGGCCGATGAGCCGCATCGGCCAATAGGCCAGCGCCGCCTTGCCGACGATCACGACAAAAACGATCGCGGTCAGGGCGAGCGGCTGGCGAAGTACGATGCCTGGATCGAACAGCATGCCGACGGCGACGAAGAACAGCACAGCAAACGTATCGCGCAGAGGCAACGAATCCTCCGCGACGCGATGGCTGAAGCGCGAGCCGTTGAGGGCGAGCCCGCCGAGGAAGGCGCCAAGCGCAAAGCTGGCGTCGAAGAAGGCGTAGGCGCCCCAGGCGACGCCCAAAGCCAACGCCAACGTGCCGAGCGACAGGAGTTCACGCGACTTGGTATGTGCGACCTGCACGATCAGCCACGGAAACAGGCGCGCGCCGATCACCAGCATCAACGCGACGAAGCCCGCAATCTTGGCGAACGTCACGCCCAGCGCCGCCAGCACCCGCCAGACGGATACGCCCGTCCCATCCGTGGACATCACCCATACCAGCGCTGGCAACACAACGATGGCGATTACGATGAGCAGATCTTCGAGCAGAAGCCACGAGACGCCGACGCGGCCTTCCTCCGTTTTCATCAACCGGCGATCTTCCAACGCGCGGAAGAAGACGATCGTGCTAGCGATGGAGAGCGTGCAGCCGAGGATGAGCGCTTCCGCTAGCGGCAGGCGGAAGATCAATCCGACGCCCATGCCGACAAGCGCCACCAATATCGTTTGAATCAGCGAGCCGGGGATCGCGGCCCAACGCACCGCCCAAATGTCTTCGACCGAGATTTTCAGCCCCACCCCGAACATCAGCATAATGACGCCGATCTCGGCTAGCTGCAGCGCCAGTTCAACGTCGGCTTCGAAGCCGGGCGTGTGAGGTCCGACCGCGAGGCCGGCCAGCAAGTAGCCGACAATGGGCGACAGCCTCAGCCTCTGGGCGACAAAACCAAACAAGAAGGCGAGCACAATCGCGGCCACGAGATTCGTGATCAGCGCGTTGTGTTCCATGCCTTCAGACGCCTCCCGCCGTCGCGTCCTTTAAGCCACGCGCGTGGCTTCCCCCGCAAGGCGAAGCGCGGATTTTTGCCGCCTTTGGAACAACTCGCCGCCGCCATCCGTTTCATGGCGGACAGGAAGGGGCTGACCGCCATGGCGTTCGATGCCGGACTTATTCGCGTTGCAGACGTCTCGACACTAGATGCCGGGCCCGCGCCGCGGACGGATTTCCGCCGTCCTGAGCGCATCGTCGTGCTTGGTGGCGCGCTGGCGCTGGGCGCCATGGCGGGGTTTATGGCCGCGATGATTTTCGGCCCCCTGAATCTCTGGGCCGTCGCCGCCGTTGCCGCGCCCGTGCTCATTCTGGCGTTGCACTTGACCTCGCGGACGCTTGAGGAAAGTTTCCGGCGCCGCGCTTTCGGCTGCGCCGCGGCGGCGAGTCTTCACGGCGCCGCGCTGCTAGCGTGGCCGTTCACCGGCTTGATGATGCCGCTCGCGCCGGGCGCGTTCTGGCTGGCGCCGCTGCTGGCGATCGCGACGCTAATGCTGTCGGCATCGTGCTGGGGCGGGCCGCCGCGCACGGTCTATCGGCTTGGCGCGCAGGGCGTGCTGGTGGCGGCGCTCGCCGCGCATCAAGGCGCCATCCTGATCATGGGCGCCTAAGCGAGGCCCGCATCGGCCAACGCGACGGCTTGGCGCTCCGCCAAGGCTTCAGCTGAAAAGCCCTCGACGCTTTCCGCGAACATAGCGCCGAAGTTCAATTCCGCGCGCAGATGCAGAAACGCCGCGCCCAGTCCGATAGCGGCGCGGTCCATGAACACGAACTCGCGCGGGATCAGGACCGGACCAAGCGTCTTGAGCCGCCGGCGCACTTCCATGGCTTCGCGCCGGCCGTACTCGGCGGGTGGCACGTTATCGGCAATAGTGCGTACGCGATCGTCGAGCAGGGGGCCGTAGATGAAGCGCGCCCACATTGTGAGCGCCTCGATCAAATCGGCGTTCAGATGCTTGAAGCCCCAGATTTCGTAGGAGTGCGCGACCTGATCCATGTCGCCGGTTTTGAGACCACGCCAAAGGCCGACTACGCCCTCGAGGAAGCGCGACGGAAAGATGCGGACGCAGCCGAAATCCAAGAGATGCAGCCGCTCGGCGTTCTCGGTGAGGGCGTAATTGCCGAGGTGCGGATCGCCATGGATGACGCCGTAATGCGTCATTGGCCCCCACCAGGCCTTGAACAGAAGCTCGGCGATGCGGTTGCGGGTGTCCTGCGGAGCATCGAGCCAGTGCATCAGGCCCCGGCCCTCGAGCCAGGTCATGGTCAGCAAACGTTTAGTTGAGAGCTCTTCCAGAGGGTCCGGCACTCGAATAGCGGCTTCGTCCGCCAGCATCGCTGCGAACAGACGCATGTGCTTGAGCTCGCGGTCGTACTCCAACTCTTCGCGCAGCCGTTCGCCGACTTCCTCGACCGCCTCGGTGGAGTCGATGGTCTTATCCATCGACTTGAACAGGCCAAGCAAAGTGCGGAGCTGGCCAAGGTCAGCCTCCACGGCGCTGGCCATATCCGGGTATTGCAGTTTGCACGCTAGCGCGCGCCTGTCGTGTGCGACGGCGCGATGAACTTGCCCGAGCGAAGCCGCGGCAGCCGCTTCGCGCTCGAACGACGCAAACTTACTTTCCCAGTCGTGACCAAGCTCGGCGCGCATGCGCCGCTGCACGAAGGGCCAGCCCATCGGCGGCGCGTGCGCCTGCAGCTTGCGGAACTCTTCCGCATACGCCTGCGGCAACAGATCGGGGATGGTGGCGAGCAGCTGCGCCACCTTCATCAGCGGTCCTTTGGACCGGCCCAGCGCTTGCCGCAGCGCTTTCGCCAGCGCAGCTTGGTCGGCGCCGGTCGCGCGCGCAACAACGGCGCCGGACATGTTCGCGCCCACCTTCGCGACGCGGCCGATGCGCGCGGTGATGCGGTTACGCTCGGGATCGCGCGGATCGCTCATGGGCGGGCGGACGTGGTGAACACCCGGTTTAGATAAGCCGAAGAAGCTCTTACGAAAATCGCGTTTGAGTGTGCCATTTTAACGCGACCTGAACCTCCCTTGGTTATGGTCCCGCCAACGATCA
>CALBSY010000197.1 GCA_937967725.1 uncultured Alphaproteobacteria bacterium
CGCTCGTGTGATCGCTTCCCCCGTCAGGTGCGGTGGGTCGTCGATCTTTGGAAACGCATCCCAACCGTACTCGGACCAGGAGAATGTGCTGGCCAGACGGTAGATTTTCTCGGTGAAGTATTGGTCGATGCCCTCCGGCGCGGCGATGCGGTCGGCCAGGATGTAGTCGACATTCTTCACGCCACTGGTTCCGGTGTGGTTGAGATACGAAATCTGCACCGGCGCGCAGCGGGCGCCCATAGCGCCAAAGCGGTGCAGCGGCGAGAAGCCGGTGAACTCTACGAAGATATCGATCTCGTCGCGGCGGATTTTCTTCGCCAGTTCAAGATCGCTGAGCGCGGCGACATCGTAGAATTCGTCGAAGTGCTTGGTGATGTCTTCGCCGCACATGCCGAGCGAATAGCCGACTGGTGAAATCTTAAAGCGGTCGTGCTCGGCGATGAACGGGATACCTTGCCCGCGGATCGTGCTCGAATCCCACCAACAGCAGGCGTAGCCAACGCGGATCTTCCGTAAGCCATCGTATTTGCGGAAACGGACGTAATCGTCATCCGGCAGCGAAACGGCATGGTCCGCGGCCCAATCCAAATGATCCTGCAGCATGCCCTTGTGATCAATGTACGGCGATTTGAGCATCGCTTGTACTTTGAGTAAATCGATCAGATGGTTCTTCTGTCCTTTGAACATCGACCAGTATTCGATCGCGTGGTCGACCTGGCCGCGATCCTCATGGCGGCGCGCCAGTTCATCCGGCAGCGTCGTTGGTTTTCTGCGATAGAACTCGGCGGCAGCCGCGAGATACTCGCGCACGGTTTCGCCTTCGTTGAGGAAAGGTTGAGACATCAGCCGTTCCTCTTGCGCAGGCCTAGGTTCATCGCGAGCCAGACCTTGAGATTGTACGGCACCATCGCGCGGATAAAGCGCGGCGTCAGCCAGCGATAAAGACCACCGACCGGCTTGTTCTGGATAATGAACTCATGCGCCGGCACCGGCGGCTGGATGTGCACTGCCGTAGCCACGAGCGCAGGCTCGGACACCACGAATTGGGACATATCCACATCTGGCGAAGAGAGCACTGTCGAAGCCATCGCCGCTTGAACATCCGCCGTCGCGGCGCGGCTGGCGTTGAACTCGCCCAGATAGCCGGCGTTGACGATGCGCTGCAGCACCAGGTCCGCCGCCTTCGGGTCCCAGTCCGATAAATGGCGATGCAGATTGATCAGCTGCAGCAAACAGAACACGTCGCGCTGATAATAGTTCTCGCCAAAGTATTTGCCCGGTCCGAACAGCCGGGTGCGAATAATCTCTATGCGCGCTTCGATCTCCTCGTCAGCGCGGCCGCCGGCTTGACTCAGCTGCTTGGCATGGTGAGCGTATTTGGAGAAGATTTCCGGCACGTAGAGGATGTCTGTCTCCATCGCGAGACGCACCCATACTTCGAACTCGAGGCTCGCCCTGCTCCAGCGATCGTCGAACAGACCGACGAACCGCAGCGCATTGGTGTTGAAGAAACTTGAGCACCAGTACGGGCAATATTCGCCGTTCAGGTACTTGAGCATATTGAATGGCGCACCGGTAAACTTGGCGTACACATCGCCCCAAATATCGGAGATATGCGCGTCGCCCGTGATGGCGCCGAGATAGGGATGCTCAGTGAAAATGCCGACAGCGCGTTCGAGCGCGCCCGGCATCAGCTCTTCGTCGTAGAGGCATGTCGCAATGATATCGCCCTTGCAGCGCCCCATCGCCTTGGCGAACGCGTCAGCGGGGCCGTTGTCCTTTTGCGAGACGAGCTTGATGCGCGGATCGTCAAGCGACTTGATGTATTCGACGGTGCCGTCATTCGAGCCGCCGTCTTGAATCACAAACTCAAGATGATCGTGGCTTTGCTCCAGAACACTCTTCAGCGCGCGCTGAACGTGCGGCATGCCGTTCAGAGCGAACATGGGGGCCGGGGCCAGCGGCTGGGCGCGCGCCCCTCCGGTCACGGCATAGGCCGGCGCCGGCTTGGCGCCGCCGCCGCCTTCCGCGCCACGCGCTAGCATGGCCGGGCGCCCGTCGTCGCTCATGCGGCCTCCCGACGCCGCGTCTCCGCATACCACCGCACAGTGTCCGCCAAGCCTTCTTCCAGGGTGCGCTGGGGCTCAAAGCCGAGGATTTCGCGCGCCTTGGATATGTCCACCATCCGCTTTGGGATTGTGGTTGGCCGATCCGAGTTGAACACGAGTTTCGCGTCTGAGTAGTCTGCCGCGCGCAAAATCGCCTCGACAATCTCTCGAACGGTCGAGGTCTTGCCGTAGCCAATATTGATGGGCTGGCAGGTCGCGTACTTTTCCGTGGCCAGGAGGCACCCCCGGGCCAGATCGTCCACGTGCAAGAAATCGCGAACTTCGTCGCCAGTACCCCAAACTTCGTAAGGGTCCATGCGCTCGACCGCCTTACGGATCAGCGCCGGGATGACGTGACTGGTAACGGGGTGGAAATCGTCGTGACGGCCGTAGGTGGCGGTGGGACGAACGAGCACGACTTTCGTCTTCGACCGCTCGTGCACGAACTCGGCCATGCGCTCGATGTAGCGGCGCATCCAGCCATAGCCGAAATAGGACGGGTGCGGCTCAGCGCTCCACATCTCCTCTTCGCGCACGGGGTGCTCGGTGACGGGGTACGCCGTTGAGCTGCCGAACACCTGGATGCGCTCGACGCCTGACTTCGCCGCGGCTTCCAGCACCATCGCCGTGAGCTTCAGGTTGTCGGTGATCGGCTCCATCGGATTGGACGCGGTGACACCTGCAGCGGACACCGCGCCGGCGCAATGAAAGACGATCTCCTGGTCCTTCATCGCCGCGCGCGCTTGTTCGCGATCGCCGAGATCGGCCTCGACGGTCTTCAAGCGGGGATCGGTGACGATCGGCTTGCGGCGGTGAACAGTGGTCGTGACATTGGCGCCTGCATCAAGCACCGCTTGCACGAAAGCGGTGCCGACGAAGCCCGTGCCGCCGGCAACGAGAACGTTCTTCCCTTTGAAGAAATCTCCCATTTCTCCCCCGTCCAACGCGTTCAAAAAACGCCGCTTTCCTTAGAGGCAGCCTCAGCACGAGTAAAGCTGTGCAGGCCGTTGGATAGCAGCACTTTAGGCGCATCCGGAGCGCGCCTTGCGGGGATACGCGCACGCTCAGTCCCACCGCCACCGGCCGCTTGACCTGCCGTGGAACCAAACTAGCGGCCCGTCCCGACTGGGTTTTTCGTGTCATCCTCAGCGTTCGCCGAGCAGGACGCCGCCGTTCAATCCGACCGGTTGCAAGCAGACTTACAATTGCGCGGTCAGGAGCTCCTTATGTCCCAAACCGCGAACCTCGCTCTCCCCTACCTCGCCGCCGGTCAGGCGCAGAAGCATGTCACCGTGAACGAAAGCTTGGTACGGCTCGACGCTCTCGTGCAGCTGACGGCGCAGTCGGCGACATTGGCCGCCGAGCCCGCCTCGCCCGCGGACGGCGCGTTATACATCCTGCCCGCGGGCAAAACCGGTGCAGCGTGGGGATCGATGGCCGACGGCGCGCTCGCCTATTATGTGGACGGCGCATGGATCGAACTCGCGGTCCGCGAAGGGTGGCGCGCCTATGTCTGCGACGCTGGGTCCTTGCTCGCCTTTGACGGCGCAGACTGGACGTTGCTGGCCTCGGGGTTCGCCAGCGCCGCTGACACGCGCGCCCAGACCGCTGCCGATAAGGCGTTGGCGCCCGCTAGCCTGGCGGCGCGCGCGTCGTTCTCCGCGCACAAGAACGGGGTCGACCAGACGGGATTGCCTTCGAACACCTTCACGAAGCTCACGTTTGGCGCCGAAGCGTGGGATGTGGGCGGCCACTTCGACGTGTCGGCTTCGCGCTGGACTCCGCCTGCGGGAAAGGTGCGGCTTAGCGGCGGTTTTTATGTCGCCTCTGGGGGCGATGCATCGGGCTTGGTGCTGGCGTGCCTCTACAAAAACGGGTCCCTGTTCAAGCAGTTCATCTTCGGCGCCTCGCCCGCCGTACAAGCCGGTTTCTTCACCGCACTCGATGACGCCGACGGCGACGATTACTACGAATTCTTCTGCTATGCGCCAGCGGCGTCCACCTACACGGTAAGCGGCCATCCGGCAAACACGCACTTTGCCGGCGAACAGGTATGAGCTTTAAACTTACGAACGTGCTCGGCAGATCTCGTGTCGTCTCAACTGCCCACACCGTGTCGCTGCAAGCACTGGTTCACCATCAGCGCACCGGTCTCCGGCAGGTAATGAAACGGATCGAACGTGTAATACAGTGAGGGATCGGCAAAAGAACCGTCCGAGAAATCGCAGACGTTTTCGAAGCTAGCGCTGACATCGCTCCTGAACCGCGCCCATTGAGGCGCTAAGTCCGCTCGACCAAGGACGGGCAAGAAATCCCGATGCTCTGGCGCGATCAGCACGACATATGGCAACCGCCGCTCGCTCAGCAGACGGCGAATCTCGCGGAACGTATGAACGCGTTGCTCGGAATAGACGTAGCGGCCAAAATGTCCTTGTACCGCCTGATCGTACAGTTGCTGATAAACGCCAGCACATCCCGGCGGATTGTCAACGCACAGGGCGTTATAAGCGAGCTTGTCCTCATTGTAGATCTGGCCATCGAGATGGATGAGCGGATGCGGCTCACGCCCTTCCGGCGGACCGGGCGTCTGCCCAGCCAGCGCCCGTGCTAACGTTCCAAGATTAAACACGTATTCCCGTTGCTCCAGCACCTGATGCTGTTGCGGCGTGCGCAGCAGCCGATCGCCGGCAAGGGCAAGCAATGTGCTGTCGCGGCCTGAGCTCTCGAAATAGTTGGGTTCAAGCGGCGTATTAGCTTCGTTCATCATGAAGAAGTCGAAGGCGAGCACAACGACCGTACCGGGCTCCGCATACGCGGTGAGGAAATCGCGTATGCGCTCCGGCGTTGCACCCCCGAACCCTGCATTGAACGCTTGGACGCCATGCACTGCTTCGGGCTCGATCTCCATCACCCGGCTTGAGCCAAGCAACAGAGCGTTGTGAGGTTGCAGGCGCATGAGTATCGGTTTGGAGATAGTCTCCGGCGCGTAGGCAAGCCTTTCCAGGTCGAGCCGCCCTTCCGGGTCGCGGGTAACCACTGTGAAGGCGGCGCCAGCTGCCGCCGACAACGAAAGGATCACTACTCCCACCGTATAGAGGATCGCTTTCCACATCGGGTCAGAACTCGAAATAAATGAA
>CALBSY010000198.1 GCA_937967725.1 uncultured Alphaproteobacteria bacterium
TCGTCGGCGCAGGCGTTGTCGGGCGGCAGCACGAGAAGGCGGGCGCGCGCCGGCCAGGCACCGCCGAAATCGGGATCTTCAGCGAGCGCCGCGTCGGGCGCCGCGATAGGGTCGCCGCGATAGAGACGGATGAGATCAAGCGCCTCGTCATACTTCCCCATCGCGGCGTGGGAATTGGTGGAAGCGGCGTTGCCGTAGCGGTCTTTCAACATGGCAGGGTTCCTTGGGCAGGATGTCCGAATGGGGCTCAAATCACCGAACTGCGGAGCATGGCGAACACGCCGCTCCACGCCAGGGCGATCGATGCAGCGAACGCGAATGAGCGTGACATGATCTTGGTCCTTCGAATTGCACGCTTGAACACCGCGTCCAAGCAGGCGAAACGAGTATCCGCGCGCCCTTCTCCGCGATAGAAAACTCATGGTGCAGGACGCGCGCTCTTTTAGAAAACCGTGATCTGACAGGCCGTTACGGCGGTCACAGCAACGCCCCGGCGGCTCTTTCATGTTCACGGCGCGGTGAGAACAGCACCGCGAGTACAGTACTTATGGTATGGTTTTGGACATGAGCGTTCGGGTTCTCAGCAAGGGCGAACAAACGCGCGAACGCATCCTCGACATCACGCAGGATGCAGTGCTGCACAAAGGCTTCGCCGGCACGTCGCTGGATGAAATCATCTGCGAAGCCGGCATTACGAAGTCAGGCTTCTTCTATCACTTCAAGGACAAGAACGATCTCGGGAAGGCGCTGCTGCTGCGCTACCTGGAGCAGGAAGCCCAGCTATTCGACGACTTGCTCCGGCGCGCCGATGAATTGAGCGACGATCCGCTGCATAGTTTTCTGATTTTCCTGAAGCTGTTCGCCGACGTGATGGCCGACATGCCCAACGGTCATCCCGGCTGCATCGTCGCGTCCTACGTTTATCAAGATCACATGTTCAGCCAGGACGTACGCGACTTGACCGCCTTCGACATGCTGAGATGGCGCAAGCGCTTCGGCGAACGTCTGCAGCTGATCGCGCAGCGCTATCCGCCGCGCATCGATGTCGACTTGGAGGCCATGGCCGACATGCTAACCGCTATCGCGGATGGCGGCATTATCCTGTCGAAATCGCTGCACGACCCCAGCCTGCTGCCAAAGCAAATCCTGCTGTATCGCGCTTTTGTACAACGCGTCTTCGTCAGCGATTAGCTCAAGCCGCCGCCGCGCGCGAAGGGGCGCCCGCTCTACGGATGTACAACGTAAACACCGAGCCCTTGCCCGGCTCACTCGCAACGGTGACATCGCCGCCCATAGCGCGCGCAAGCCGACGCGTGATGACCAAGCCGAGCCCCGCCCCGTCATGGGCGCGAGTATGTGTGGCGTCGACCTGCGCGAAAGGCTGAAACAGGTGCGCGAGTTGTTCTTCGCTGATGCCAGGCCCGGTGTCGCGCACTGCAATGGCCACGCCGGGCTCACCACCTATCCGGCAAGCCCGAGCATCGACAGCGACAACGCCGTTGCGCGTGAACTTCGCTGCATTGGATAACAAGTTTAGCACGCACTGGCGCACCCTGGTTTCGTCGGCAACGACAACGCCAAGATCTGGAGCGATGTTGACATGGCAGGCGGCGCCGTTCTTGGAGGCGACCGGCCGCACGGTGTCTAGCGCGCCGCGCAACAGCACTGGCAGGTCGAACTCCCCTGGGCGCAGTTCGAGCTTACCCGCCTCGATCCGCGACAGATCGAGCACTTCGTTTATCATTGCCAGCAGATGGGTCGCGGCGCTGAGGATGCGATCAAGATCGGCGGCGCTGGCGGAGAGATCGCCGCTCTCCAAGTCTTCCTTGATGATCTCCGAATAGCCGATAACAGCATTAAGCGGCGTACGCAGTTCGTGGCTCATGTTGGCCAAGAACAAGGATTTGGCGCGGTTGGCGGCTTGCGCTCGTTTGGTCGCGATCGCCAACTGACGCGTTCTTTCCTGAACGCGGCGCTCCAAATCTTCAGCTGCTTCCTCGGCCTTCTGCCGCGCAAGGATGAGATCGAGGAAGCTCTTTGCGCCAGCCCGAGCCGCCACGATAGCATTGGCGCCGAGCAACATCGCCATGCCGCCGAGTACAACGCCCGCAATGCCCTGACCCATCGCCGCTGCATTAAATGCGAGCCCAACCAGGATGGTGGGCACGGTGTAGAAAATCATAGTGCGCGTCATGACGTGGAGCGTCGCACAAATCAGCGCCGCCCCACCGCAAAACAGCAGGCCGACGACCGGCGCCGGCTGCGGCGCGAACGCGAGCGCCGCGTAAGGCGAAACGTAGGCTGCGGTGACGAGCGCCAACGCCGCGATGTGGCGCCTGATCGCCGCCTGGAGTTCGGCCTCATCAAGCTCTGCAGCGCGCGCTGCGAGCCGCCAGAACGAGTCTTTCGTCCTGAGATCGATCAATATCCCAAGGGCCGCCCCTAAAGCGCATGGCGCCCACCACAAACCAGGCGCCAGCACCGCGACCAGGATGGGCGTCAGGATAACCGACGCATAGCGCGTTGGGCCGTGCCGGGTCCAAGCCACTTCGGCAAAGCGCTCGATGGTCATGACCCAGGTGCGCCGGGACGGCGATGCGCTTGTCATGATCCTCCCCAGGACGCTTTCCGCCGTGGTAGTTCGGCACTGGTAAATGCCCCGGTAACGGCGGCTCCGGGGGTCGTATTTCTCAGCAAAAGTCCTAGGTTTGGCCCGTGAGCGAATCCCCCACCCCAGGCCTTTTCGGCGGCGAGACGTCC
>CALBSY010000199.1 GCA_937967725.1 uncultured Alphaproteobacteria bacterium
TTTCAAGTCTCCGCTATAAGCCGCCGCAAGACAAGGAAAAATCGGCTCCGAGAAGCGGGGTTGGATAGGGGGAAGCCGGTACATGCCGGTCTGTACGCTGCGAGACGGGGCGGCCATGGCCTACGCCGACGAGGGCGCGGGACCGGCCATTTTGCTCGTGCATGGCTGGGCCGCAGACGGCCGCTTCTTTTCCGATTTGAGCGAGCGTCTCGCACGCACCCATCGCGTCCTTATCCTCACGCTGCGCGCCCATCCCGGCTCGGACGCCGGTTCAGCCCCGCTCACCATCGAAACGCTGGCTGATGATATCGCTGAATTCGTCGCCGCGCTCGACCTCAAATCCTTTGCGGCGCTCGGCTGGTCGATGGGGGCTATGGCGTTGTGGGCCGCTGCGCCGGCGCTTGGGCAGCGCCTCAACGCCGTCATCGTTGAGGACATGGGCCCGCGCCTCACCAACGACGCCGTGTGGCGAGGCGGTCTGGTCGGCGGCTACGCCGCCGGCGATGTCGCCGCCACGTTGAGCGAAATCGAGGCCGATTGGCCAGCGTATGTATCGCGTTTTGCGCCGCGCATGTTTGCTCCAGCACTCGCGAGCGTGCGTCCGGAAGTGTTGGCCTGGGCGGCGGCGGAAATGTCGAAGGCCGATCCAAATGCAATGGCGTCGTATTGGGCGTCGATGGCGGCGCAGGATTTCCGCGCTTCGCTCGCGCGTATCGCGCAGCGGATGCTGGTGATCTCTGGCGCAGAAAGCCAAGTTTATCCAGACGCAGCAACCGATTTCATTGCGCGCACTGCGCCAAACGCTACGCGCGTCATCATCCCCAACGCCGGTCATGTCCCGCATCTGGAAGCGCCGGATGCATTTTTTCAGCACGTCGAAGCTTTCGTCCGCGATGCGCGGCGAAACGAAATGAGGAGCGGAGGAGCAGTCCCATGAAACGGTTCGATCCAGCGCGGTGTGCGCTTCTGTTTGCGAGCGTCTGCGCGGCGCCGTTCACATTCGTTCAGCCGGCGGCGGCGCAGGACGATGAAGAGATCGTGGTCACCGCGCGGCGCACTGCCGAAAACCTCCAGGATGTTCCGGCGTCAGTTTCGGCCTTCTCGGAGGAGACGTTGGAGCGGATCGGCGCGACCGACACGACAGGCCTGCAGGGCTCGGTGCCGAACCTCAATGTCGTGCAAGGCCGCGGCTCGTCCAACGCCACCAACATTTTCATCCGCGGCGTCGGCCAGCCCGATGCGTTACAGACCTTCGACCCCGCTGTCGGCTTCTATGTCGACGATGTGTATTATTCGCGCATCCGGGGCACTCAGCTCGATCTGTTCGATATCGAGCGCATTGAAGTTCTGCGCGGTCCGCAGGGTACGCTCTACGGCAAAAACACGATCGGCGGCGCGATGCGCGTTATCACGCGCCGGCCAAGCCAAGATCCGCACGGTTTGTTTCAAGTCACAACCGGTGATTACGGCCTGCTCGAAGCCCGCGTGGCTGGGGCGGGTCCGCTCACCGACAGTCTTGCCGGCGGCGTCGCGCTGTTCGGCACGACCCGGGACGGCTACGTCACCAATCCGACGACCGGCGAAGACTACAACGATCGCAACGCCTGGGCCGGCCGCGTAGCGCTAGCGTGGGACGCAGCGCCCAACCTAACGGTGGATTGGAACGCCGACTACGCGCGAGAAGACAATGCCCTGGTGATGGGTCAGCCGATCAACACCCTGACGACGCTATTCGGCGTGCCAATTCTCGTGCTGCCCGCGGACGTGCCGGAGTTCGACTTCACCGCTACACCGACGCCCGGATTTCCGAATTCCACCGAACTCACGCACTGGGGCACGGCGCTCAACGTCAATTGGGAGCTGAGCGACGCGTTTTCGATCCGCTCGATCACAGCCTTCCGCGACTTGGAAAACACTGACTACGTCGACATTGACGCCACGACGCTGGAGACAGGCGACGTGCTGGTCGACGTCAACCAGGATCAGATCAGTCAGGAATTCCAGGGCACCTATGAGGGCGACCGGCTCACCGTAGTCGGCGGCTTGTTCTACATGGTGGAGAACATCGCCTCCCACCAAGTCGCTTTCGCCGATGATTTGTTGACTGGCCCTGGCGGCTTCACCTTCATGCGCACCATCGATGACGATCTGGAAACCACCAGCTGGGCGGTTTACGCAAACGCCTCACTTGCGCTCACCAATCGCCTCAACGCTTCGGTTGGCGTGCGGTATACTGAAGAAACCAAGGATTACTTCCGCACGACGTCGACGTTCTCGGACTTCCCTGGTCTGACCGTCGATCCCGCATTCGCTTTCACCATCGAAGACACCTGGCAGGACACTTCGCCGATGGCTTCATTGGACTTCCAGGCCTGGGACAACGTGCTGCTTTATGCGCGCGTCGCCATGGGCTTCAAGTCCGGCGGTTTCAACGGGCGCGCCAACAATCCCGGCGAACAGGCGCCGTACGAACCGGAAACCGTGACCTCGTACGAACTCGGTCTCAAGTCCGATTGGTTCAATCGCACGCTGCGCGCCAACCTTGCCGTGTTCTACAACGACTATCAGGATTTCCAGGCGCGTGTGTCCGGCCTGGTCATCGATCCAGGGACCGGTCTGCCGAGCCCCGAGCTTTCGGTATTGAACGCCGGCAGCCTCGAAATCTCCGGCGCCGAACTCGAACTCAGCTACGCGCCGACCGATGCGCTGCTGCTCGATGCACAGATCGGCTATCTCGATGCAGAATACGGCGAGTTCGAGGATGCGCGCTTCGTCGCCTTCGGCGGAAGTCGCGCGTTCCAAGAGCCTGCCTTCTCGCCGGATTGGACCGCGCGCTTCGGCGCCGCCTACGAGTTCGACCTAGCCAGCGCTGGCACGCTGCGGCTGGCCGGTTCGGCGCGCTTCCGTTCGCGCATGGCGCTCGCCGTCGACAACACGCCGGTGAATTCGAACGTCGAGATCGAGGGCCTCTTCCAAGACGATTACTGGCTCTATGACGCCAGTTTGTTGTGGACCGAGGCGAGCGGCATCTTCAGCGTCGGTCTATACGGCCGCAACCTGTCGGACGAGGTCTATCGCACCGATGGCCAGGAATTCTCATCGGTCGGCAACATCCGCACCGTCTATTACGGGCCGCCGCAAACCTGGAGCCTGGTATTCACCGCGCGTTACTAAGGCGCTCCTCCTCGCCCGACGCGGGCGCCGCCGCCAGCAATGGCGGCGGCGCTTTTTTTAAGCGCGCCTCCTGGGCGGTTCAGCTTGCGCTCAGCCTGACGGTCGTCTGATACTCAGCGGCAAAGCCCCTTGGAGGTCACGAGCTATGGCTGATCACATCTCCCGTCGCAGCGTTGCACTAGGCTTGGGCGCGAGCGCGCTCTTGCCCGTCAGCGCTCATGCGCAGGCTGAGCAGACCTATTCCGAGGATGAGATTCTTGCCGCGGCGCAGCGTTTTTTTGGCGCTGGCGCTGAGGGGCTGGCGACGGTGATCGATCACGTCTTCGACGATCTCGGCCGCCCCAACGGCTACATCGAAGGCAACGAAGGCTCCGGTGCGATCGGTGTCGGCCTGCGCTACGGCGACGGCCACCTGCGCCTCAAGGGCCGACGCGGGTCGACACGTGTATATTGGCAAGGCCCTTCGCTCGGCTTCGACACCGGCGGCAACGCGGCGCGCGTGTTTACGCTCGTCTATGGCATGCGTAATCCGGACCGCATCTACCAGCGCTTCCCGGGTGTGGACGGCTCGGCGTATTTTGTCGGCGGCGTCGGCGTGAATTATCAACGCCGCGACGACATCACGCTCGCGCCGATTCGCGCCGGCGTCGGTTTCCGATTGGGCGCAAATATCGGCTATCTGGCCTATTCGCGCCGCCGCCGCATCAACCCGTTCTGACCTTCACGGCGCTGTGAGGCGTGATCACGCGCCTGTGCATCGACGAACGCCGCGAGCTGCGCGCTACTGCTAGCAACAGGGGAGAGAAACGCTGCGGCCACCCGCGGCTATGATTGTGGCCTTGGCGGTTGCGGGCGTCGCCGCGCCCGCGCCGGCACAAACCCCGTCCATCGAAGCGCCATCTTGGCCGACGCTATCGCGCTTCAGCAGCGAGGCCGAGTTTCATCAATACCTAGCCGACGTGCGCGAAGCCGAGCGTCGCCTGCTTGTTGTTCGCAGATACAAGCAGGCTACTCCGGATGATGAGTGCCCACCCGAATTCTTTCCATGTGAGCCGCCGCCGGACGAAGATGATCGGATTGTGGTCACCGGCTCGCGTATCCCGGCCGCCCCCGCATCGTCCGCGTCTCCCGTGACGCAGCTCAGCAGCGCAAATATTAGCGGCGAAACCTCCATCACAAATGTGCAGAACGCTGGCGTTGACGAAGGCGACATCGTCAAGCTGTGGGGCCGGTTTCTCATCGTGTTGCAGGATGGACGGCTGTTTTCCGTCGACATTGGCGGCGAACGGATGCGCCTCGCAGACCGAGCCGATGTCTACCGCAGGCCGGATGCGGGCGTCTGGTATGACGAAATTCTCGTGCAAGGACGCCGCGTCGTCGTCACGGGCTACAATTACGATGAGGATGCTACCGAGTTTTCTGTATTCTCGATCAGCGATGCGGGCCGATTTACGCGCGAAACCGTGTATTTCCTCTCATCGAACGACTATTACGATATCGAAAATTACGCCTCGCGCTTGGTCGACGGCAATCTTGTGATCTACACGCCGCTCGCTGTCAGCGAGATGCAAGCTGGGGCTCGTGCGCAATTTCCGCTGGTGCGCCGCTGGCTGCGCGAAAATGAACGCCGTGCCGTTACCAGCGCGGGCCGTACGCTCTACGATGCGCGCGACATCTACCGACCAATCCAATCCACCTTTGACCCGGTCGTGCACACGATCTCGGTCTGCCCACTGGGTTCACCTCGCGGCGGCGATGAACTGGATTGCCGGAGCACCGCAATCGCTGCGCCGCCAGGCCGGGAATTCTACGTTTCCCCCAACCACATCTATTTGTGGACGTGGCCCATCTACAACCACGCACGCTCCGATTTCGAGCAGTGCAGGAATGTGGATTCGGCCGTCATTTCGGCGCTGTTCCAGATTCCGCTCGCGGGTGGGCCGCCACGTGCACAATACATCCGCGGTGCGCCCTACGATCAACTCAGCATGGACGCCAACGCTGCCGACTTCCGGGCGCTCTCGCTTTGGATCGATCCACGCTGCCCGCATAACCGTTACGCTGAAGATTACCAGCTGCCGCTCCGCTATCTCAGTACGCCGCTCAACGAATTTTCATCGCGTCCGCAGCGGGCTCCGGACAGCCGCTACACGGCGTTGCCCAGCGTAGGGCGCGCGTTGGAGAACCGGTTCACCGGCGAGCATCTTATTTATGGCGGGCGCGATAACTGGTACTCGTACGCGCCGGAGCCCGACATGGAAGCCGACGCCTCCAGCCGCATCGTTGTCGTGCCCACCGCCAGCCCCGCGGACCACACGAGCTTCGAGGCGCCGCATAACATCCTACGAGTAGAGCGCGTCGGCGATAACGCTGTGCTCACCGGCTATCGCGACGCTGCGGGACTAAGTCTGTCCTTCGTCCGCCTGGACCGCACGCCGCGCATCGCATCGACTATCGTTCTGCAGGAACGATATGAGTCCGAAGGCCGCAGCCACGCGTTCAACTCCGTCTTGAATCCCGACGGCGAGGGCCTTCTGGGCTTGCCTACCGTGCTGCAGCGCGCGCATAGCGGTCGCTGGTGGTGGCGCAGCGCCGGCTCTGATGTGAGTTTCGTCAGTTTCGATGCGACTGGCCAGCTCAGCGACAGTGGCGCATTGCGTGGGACCAATTCTGTTCATGACGACTACGATTGCGAGGTTTCCTGCATCGACTGGTATGGCAACAGCCGCGCGTTGTTCATCCATGGACGCGTATTCGCGCTTGCCGCCACTGAACTGATCGAGGGAAGGCTCGACAATGGCCGAGTACGCGAGCGCCAGCGCGTCAATCTCACCGAGCCGCTACAGCGCCGCCGCAGTCCGCCAGTCCAAACTGGAAAGCGCAGCGGCGACGGCTAACCGCTAGTCCGGCGCTCTGACCCAACCGGCGTCGCGCGCTTGCGCTTCGGCCTCCGCATCGAGCGGCTCGCCGGCGATCATTGTCTGCACCGCAGAGAGAACTTCCGCCGGCGCGCCAGCCATGCGGAGATCGCCCTGCTGTGGCTGTGCGGCTGTCATGGCCACGCTCCAGACGCCGTCTTCGCGGCAGGCGACGCCTGCGGTAGCGCGCTCCGTTAGCTCGAACGTCCTGCAATAGCCCCCATCGTGCGCGCGGAAACTGAGGCCGATGCGCACGGCGCCGGGCTCGTCCGCGGCCAATTGCGTATCTAGGGCTTGCTCCAAAGCCCCGCGCGCGTTCATGCCGTCGGCGGTGACGGCAATCAGCGGTGCCTGCGCGTTCATGGCGCCGAAGCCGATGATCAGTCCGCCGGCCAGGCTCGCCGCCATCGCGCCCCATTCGCGCACGGACCATCTCGCCGCCCGCCGCGCGCTAAGATCGACAACTTCAGCCTCGCGGCGCGCGCCTTGCGCCGCTAACAGCAAGCGCTCTGGCGCCGGCTCTTCCAGGACCGGGTCGTACGCGCCGGAAAGTTGCGCGCGTAGTTTTTGGTGCGCCGACAACTTCTGGCGCAGTCCAGCATCTTCGCTGAGCGCCCGTTCGATCTCCGCGCGCTCTTCGGGCGTGAGTTCGCCGTCGGCGAACGCCATCAATGTCGCATCGTCGATAGTCATGGCGCGTCTCCCAACATCCGCTGCAGCGCCTCGCGGCCGCGCGCCAGTCGGCTGGTCAACGTACCGATCGGAACACCCAGGACCTCGGACGCCTCGCGATAAGCGAGCCCTTCCACACAGACCAGCGCGATAGCTTCGCGCTGTTCGTCGGGCAGGGATTGCATCGCTGCGTACACTTCATTCACCTCTAACTTCGCCTGCGCCGCCGCTTCACCCCCATCGCCAACCTGTTCGCCCAGCTCTGCGTCGGCGAACACCTTGGCGCGGCGTTGGCGCGCGCGCGCTTCGTCAATCCAGGCGTTGCGCACGATGGTCATGAGCCAGCTTTCGAGCCGGGTTCCCGGCTCAAACTGGTCCAGCCGCGTCAGCGCCCGTTCCACCGCGATCTGAACGATGTCGTCGGCGTCGGCGGGTTGGCCCGTCAGTGCGCGGGCGAAACGCCGGAGCCGCGGCAGCGCCGCCACGATCTCGGAGCGGATTTTCTCGCTCTCGCGTGTCATCCACTATTGCCCCAACGGCCGGCCGGCCGATTTAATCCCTGCGCCCGTCTGCGCTATGCAGGGATGCAAGACACTGGGTCAGACGTTGTTCCCCCCGCATCCTGCGCGCCGCCCTTCGCTCTCCAGACCTGCTGCTCTCACCGCCCAGGGATGACGCGCTGCTCGGCGGCGTGAGCGTGCCCACCGTTCCTGACGTAGGCGGCGGCGTTCCTGGCGTCGGCAACGTGACCGGCGGCCTGCCTGACGCGGGCCGAACGCTGAGCCAGGTGGAAAGCCAAGTAAACGAATTGACCCGTGCGCGAAGCGAGCAAGCCGATCAATTGTTGCGCCGCCATCGTCGAGAGCTGGAGGCAGATCCCGCCGGCGAGCGCGGAGGCGCTTGAGCGTGCGCGCGCCGCGGGCTTCACCATAGTGCGCAGCGACGAGGTCGAAGGCGTCGGTGCTTTGGTCGTGCTGCGCGCACCCGAACGCATGTCGACCCGTCGCGCGCTGCGCCGCCTGCGCGAAGCCGACCCCACAGGCGTGTACGATTTCGACCACATTCATCTCGAATCCGGGGTTGCGCCGGCGGTCATCGCAAGCGGACAAGTCAGCGCTGGCCGTGGTCCGCGCATCGGCTTGATCGACGGCGGCGTCGGACAAAACGCCGCCGTCGTTGAACAGCGCGCTTTTTCCAGTGAACGTCCCGTCGCCGGCCAGCACGGCGCGGCCGTCGCGCACTTGCTGCTGCAAGCCGCGCCGGGCGCGCGCCTCTATGTGGCCGACATTTATGGCGGCGCCCCGACCGGGGGGTCCTCAGCCGCACTGGCGCGTGCGCTCGGCTGGCTGGCGAGCGAGAACATGGCGATCGTCAACATCAGCTTGGTGGGACCGCACAATCGCGTCATCGAAACCGTAGTGTCGCGCATCAGCACGCGCGGGGTTTTGATCGTCGCCGCTGTCGGCAACGACGGCCCCGCCGCGCGTCCGCTCTATCCGGCAGCGTATGACGGCGTGATCGGCGTCACCGGTGTGGACGATAATGAGCGCGTATTGATCGAGGCGGGACGCGGCCCGCACGTGGATTTCGCCGCGCCTGGCATGCAGACGCAGCCGCGCGTGCGCGGAACGTCGTTTGCCGCGCCCATTGTCGCTGGGTTGCTGGCAACCGAACTCGCCGCACCCAACCAAGCGGCCGCGCAGCAGGCGGCCGCCGGCTTGGGTGAGCGCGCACGCGATATCGGCGCCCGCGGGCGCGACGACGTCTCAGGCGGGGGCCAGGTTGCCGCTAATAGACACGCAGCCA